>JABEVJ010000151.1 GCA_013043985.1 Legionellales bacterium
CCCGAAGCGTTTCATATTTAGGGTTTTTGACTTGCTCTTTTCCGCCCTATGAAACGATTAAAACTGCACAATATGAATAACTTGCTGGTTTTAATCGTTCATATGACGAAAAATAGCGGCGTCATAAACCCCTAAATATGAAACGCTTCGGGTATATTTGTCGCTATTCCAATTATGCGACAGCGACTACACTGTTGATGGACTAAGCTCTTTTAACTCGAAAACTTCATTACATCCCTTCAACACAGCTTCTGGCAGATAAAGTTCCGCTCCGTAATTGCGAAAAAAATTAACAAAATCTTGCGGCAAACCTTCCATTCCCATAAGTTTGGTAACTTTTTCACGCAATTTGGCCACCATGTTGGCTTTATCCTCACGTGAAACAACTGAATCTGAGCCAGATACTGACAGCGCTTTGACTAAAAGATAAACTTTATCAAATTGAACTCGTGTGTTTTGAGGTACCTGCGCGCAATGCTGCTTCTGACTATTTTCCTCCCGATATCGTTGGCAAACATCGTTGAATACCTTGTAGAAAGCACGGGCATCAAACCGAGCTAACATTGTTTCAGCTGTTCTTTTTAATGCTCCTGGTTGCCTTGTTTCACGAAAAAAAGTACGTAAATGTTTGGGCAGCTCATAGTTATTAGCCAATGATTCTACTTGGGTTTTTACTGACCAGAGTTTATCTGCATAGTTAACATCCTGCTCGGGAGCAAACTGCTGCAATTCGACAAGCTCTTCTTGTAACCGTGCTAATGCTTTTTGAAGACCTGAGTACAAAAATTTGCCGAAAAATCCTCGATGTTGTTGATTTAACAAAAATGTCTGATACTCAAGGTTGAAATTTTCCTGAAATTGTTGGAGATTAAACGGAAAATTGTTTGCTTGAAGCATGTAAGAAGCACTATTACTGCTTTGATATGAACCTAGAGCCATGATTTTATCCTCACTAAATATTTTATAAAAATTAGGTTTTTGGGCTGTGCTAAGTCAGGGTTGCCCTGTCTTAGCGTTGCACAGCCCTGGTTAAGTAGCTGCTAAAACAGGCAAAACCCGGGTGAGGATAATAATAATGCTGGAATGGAAGGAAGAAACGAAAGATACACCAACTGAAGCCACTGGAGCTGCAGTCAAAACGTCATCAAATTGTATGTGTTGATTGAGTTTCATTTTTGTGTATCGCACGTTAATAATAAAATACTGGTTAAACATAAACACCGCAAATTTGCATCTGAATAAGGCAATTTATGGCACTTTCATTTTTCATGGTATCGTAAGTCACCATGCTAGTCAATAACCAGTAATAAAAAAATTTTTACTATTGTTATTGAAGAAATTGCCCTGCGCAGAGAAAAACCCAAATCATACTCAATTCCTTTAACATGGTGTTAATCTTCACCTGTCATACTTAATTGTAATTGAGTTGAATCAGTACATTAGCTCAAACGGTGAAAATCATTTATAAAGAGGTAACATTATGCCTAGTGAACAAATCAAAGAAAGCATTAAAACGAAGAGTACAGAAATCCATACCCGAGTTGAGAGCATATTAGCGGAAATATCCGCTGGGAAAAAGTATGCCGCCCTCTTAGAGTTTGCGCCAGCGAGTGATGATATGCTCAATAAAAACCGTATCAATAGTACCTATGCAACCGAACTTCGGCAATATTTGGCTAATATCCAGCGTTTTGCCACGATTATGGCTATGGACGATACTCAAGTTACTCAAAATTCTCTCGTGACACTTGAAGGACTTTATGCAGAGTTAGGAACTATGGAAACCAGTTTAAACAAACTTCCTACCGTAAAAAAAGATGAAGTGGCAGTAGACACTGGCCATGACTACGACGACTATAAACAAACTTTTAAAACAACCTATTCTCATGGGGATGGGAGAGAACCTACTGCTAACCAGGTTCAAGATCAAGTGAAAAAAGCAGTTCATACTTCTTCTAATGAGGAAAAACCTGTTCCACTTGCCCAGAAAAATAAGAATTTAAGCAAGGCGGTAGAGCAAGAAATAAAGAAACAGCCATCACCCAAAATTAGTCAGTTATTGAAAGACTTAGTAAAGAGTATTTTAGGTGAGCGTGTGATGGGATTCTTTAGCAAGAAAAGCCAACCTGTTGTGGAACAAAAACGAGACAACTTGCACTCAAGCACACTAAAAAACTAACCTTGAAAGAGCATTATATGGGGTAACACTATTGCTTGCCCCTTTTTTGCCTCTTTTCTAAAACAGTGAAATTCAATTGAATTCTTAGTATAATGCAGCTAATTTTAAGCTTATACTGGGGAAAACATTGAGTGAATTTACTCAGATCAAAATCAAACTGATGGCTGCTTATCAATCACTGCCTTTGATTGAACAGCGAATCCTTCAGCTTTGTGCAATTACTGCTGTGGCTCCTGTCAGAAGAGAGCTGATAAGTTGTATTAAATCACTCTCAATCAGCTCTTTACAAAGTCAAAAATTAACTGATGTGCAAATTAAAAAAGTATTAAATTCGCTTACACAAAAACAGCTAATTGATGATAAAGGAAATTGTCACTCCTTCATTTTACACGATATTGCGGCTATCGCTTTGCATGAGAACAATCCTGCATCGAAAAACGACTTAATAATCATCAATGACTTATACTTTGCCGCGGATCGCTTTGATCCCACTACGGGTTATAACTCCTATTATTATAATAACACTCTGCGCTCTGTGCATATCGCCATGCATCAAAATAATAGCCGCTTTTTTAATAATATTAAAACCAAGAATCTGACCTACCCACATTTTTTTATTGATTCATTGATTCATCTTGTTAACAATAGCGTACTTGATATGGATTGGGTTCGGTCACGCATCCCTATTATTCAGCTATATCTTGTTTGCGCTAAATTTTCATTTTGTTACAGTGAACAATCGCTGATACCACCCGATCTTGATAATTGGCTGGCTTTTTTAAAAACCTTTTCGCCTCACGAAGATTTTAAAAATACTCCTTTGTTAGTCAGTAAATTACAACAAATTTACCTGAATAATGGTTTGCTTGAGAAGCGGGACGAATTTGCCAATATTGATACTTCATCCTTTGCTTATTTTGAAACATTGGCAATGAGGTCATTTCTGAGTGGTGATTATCGCAGCACTATTAAATATTATGATAATGCAGTTAAACTATTTAATAAATGCTTTGATGACACTGAGCATCTGTGGCACGCGCTTAATCTCGTCAATAATTTTTTCTATTTTCTTGCTGCCATGTTAAAACCAGATAGAGCAAAAGCACAACGTGTGTTAAACAGGATTGAAAGGCTTTCCTATTCCTCCACATTTCTTATCGCACTGAATGCCTTATTTTTTTTACAAAAAAATGACCGTGAAAATGCTGAGCATAAATACTTACAATTGTTATCCAAATTTAAAACCAATAAAGAGGCACCCTCAGCACTGGTATTTGCCATCGCGGACTGGCTCTGTTTTTTACTTTCATTCACAGAACCCGACAAATCGAGTGAACAACACAAATTCATTTTTCACAATTTTCTTGCGTCTACCAGCATTCTTCCTGCTCACCTTTATGCAGAAATAGGAAGTGCTCTTTTTCTTCAAGATTTGGAATATACTGATTTTCTGCAAAACAAAACGCCATTTACTTCTCTCCGCTTTTTAAGCTTAATCCCAATTAAACAAGAGTGGGAATCCGCGATAGATAAATTATCTGAGCTTATCTTCAATAAAGCTGATGCACCTCCTGTTGCTAATGCTAAACGGATGGTGTGGTTTATTGACCTTGAGGACAAAGACATTTCAGTTTATGAGCAAACAGTGAAGAAAAATGGTACCTGGTCAGATGGCAGGCCGATTGGATTAAAACGTCTTTATTATAAGAGTGATGCAAAACTTGACTATCTGACGGCACAAGACAAAAAAGCCATTTCCGGCTTAACTCATTCTTACAGCGGTTGGTATAATAATGAAGAGTATGTATGGGATTTTAGTAAAACAATTACTTCATTAATTGGGCATCCGCTCGTTTTTGATGTCAACAACCCAACCACGCCAATTGAGCTGATCGAAGGAAAGGTCGAGCTGCAAATAACAGAAAAAAAAGAAGGCTATCATTTAAAGCTCAATCATTACGAATCCGAAGAAATGGCATTGTTTGAAAAAGCCGGGCCGAATAAGTATAAGGTCATTCCAATTAGTAAGGAGGTGCACGAAATTGCGCAGATTCTTCCACAAAGTGGACTTACTATTCCTTTTTCAGCAAAAGAAAAAATCAACTCGATTATCAATTATGTGGGTAACGCCATTCATGTTCATGCTGATATTAAGGATGATAATATTCCCTTGATTGAAAGCAACTCAACTTGTTTAGTGCATTTATTTCCACAAGAAGAAGGATTCAAACTTGAAGTCTGGGTACGCCCTTTTGGTGAGCAGGGCTCTTATTGTCAGATTGCAAAAGGTAATCAAACATTGATAATGACGATAAACACTGAACAAGGGCATCAGCGTCAGAAAACCATTCGTGATTTTAAAAAAGAAAAAACCAATCTGGCGCATTTACTCAAACATTGCCCTACCCTGCTCGAGTTAAATGAAAAAACAGGTGAATGGCAATTTAACTCTGTTGCAACATGTCTGGAAGTTTTGCTCGAACTTGATAACTATAAAAAAAATCACCCGCTTATCATTGAATGGCCTAAAGGACAAACTGTTAAGTTGAAACAATCCGTTTCTTCAAATAATTTATCTTTGTCAATCAAGGGCAGCAAGTATTGGTTTGAATATGAAGGTGAACTCAAGCTTGATAATGATCGCGCGCTCGATATGAAAACGCTTCTTGATCTACTTGATAATAGCGAAGGTCGTTTTATCAAACTGCCTGACGGCGAATTTCTTGCCTTAACCTCGCATTTTAAAAAACAACTAGAGGATTTAAAAGCCGTGTCAGAGGGAAATAAAATCTATCATCTTGGCTCAGGCGCGCTCACTTCGTTAAGTGAGGTTGCAGCAACGGCAAAAACAGATAAAGCATGGCAAGAACACCTGAAAAAAATTGACTCCATGCGTCAATATCAACCTCATTTGCCAAGTACTTTGCAAGCAGAGCTGCGTGAATATCAGCTCGAGGGTTTTCACTATTTGTCACGTTTAGCTAATTGGGAAATTGGAGGATGTCTTGCTGATGATATGGGTCTTGGAAAAACCCTGCAAACGATCGCGGTATTATTGGAAAAAGGAACCCTTGGTCCAAGCATCGTGGTTGCCCCTACTTCAGTCTGTTTTACGTGGATGGAGGAGTTGACAAAATTTGCTCCTACCCTTAATCCTCATCTCTTGAGCGAGACAAGCGATCGAAAAGCACTCATCCAATCATTGGGTGCAATGGATATCTTAATTTCGAGTTATGGCTTATTACATACTGCAGGCGATCATTTGATAAGTAAAAAATGGCAGTTCATTATCCTGGATGAAGCACAAGCCATTAAAAATTCAAATACCAAACGTTGGAAATATGCAACACAACTAAATGGCGCATCACGGATTGCCCTGAGCGGTACACCTATTGAGAATCACTTGGGCGAGCTGTGGAGTATTTTTCGGTTTTTAAATCCGGGATTACTAGGCAGTGAAAAACATTTTCAAGAACGCTATGCCATGCCAATTGAAAAATTGCAGGATCCCGTCGCAAAAAGAGCATTGAAGTTATTGGTTTCACCCTATATTTTGCGACGCACTAAATCAGAAGTGTTGCAGGAATTACCTGCAAAAACCGAACAATCGATTATGATTGAACCCAGCACAGAAGAAAAATCTTTTTATGAAGCAGTACGATTAAAGGCACTTGAACGCATTAGCCAGTTAAATACAGTCAATGGTGAACCAAAACGATTTAGTATTTTAGCAGAAATTACCAGATTGAGGCAGGCCTGTTGTCATTCACTGCTTGTCGATCAGAGCATTGATATTCCAAGCAGTAAAATTAAGGTATTTTTAGAGTTAGTGCAAAATTTATTGGACAATAAACATAAGGTTTTGGTATTTAGCCAATATGTACGTTTTTTGAAAATGATAAAAAGTGTATTGGATAAAGAGACTATTTCTTATCAATATCTGGATGGCTCGACTCCGATCAAAGCCAGGCAACAATCCATCAATGATTTTCAATCCGGTGAAGGTGATGTTTTTTTGATTAGTTTAAAAGCCGGTGGTACGGGTTTAAATCTCACCGCGGCAGATTATGTGATTATTCTTGACCCCTGGTGGAACCCTGCGGTTGAAGATCAAGCATCGGCACGGGCACACCGCATTGGGCAGGAACGACCAGTCACGGTTTATCGTTTAATTATGCAAAATACGATGGAAGAAAAAATAGTACAACTGCATAAAGAAAAACGTGATTTAGCCAATGATTTATTGAGTGGCAGTGATATTGCAGGGAAAATCAGTGAAGAGGATTTGATAAGATTGATTGCGTCGTGATGCCTTTAAATGTTCTCATTTCGCATCTTCAATGTAGAACTAGTAATTTAGTATCACTAGGGTCTGTTGACAATTGGTTCTTTGAAGCGAAAAAAGAGAGAATCGAGGAAAAATTGGTTCTTGTTTGAGGCGAATAGCAAGCTATTTAACGAAA
>JABEVJ010000152.1 GCA_013043985.1 Legionellales bacterium
CTTGTATGGGGTAGCTTTAGTAGGTCTCTGGTTTCTTATATACGTTGGGGTGCCATTGCTGTATGATTGGCTTAAGAGCCTCTTTTAATAAAGAGTAAGATAATAACATTCAGCCTAATGAAAGTTAGGCTGAATGTTACGGATACTTAAACGAAAGAAGATTAATGCACAATAATATTTTTTAAATATTCAACATCCTGCTTACTGAGTCCAACTTTATCTACAACCAAATCAACCGACTTGCCTTGTTTTAACATCTCAATAGCCTGGTGGGTTTTGGTAATAGCTTGTGCTTCGCCAATAGCAATACCTTCACTTCTTGTTACATCACGTAAATTCATAATAGACTCCTGAAATTCAGGGGGAAAATGACTTATGTACATTTCCCAGTACTTACCAGATTCGCCCTGCTTTGCTTCAAATTGATATGTGTTATATTCTAACACAGTTTGCCCCATTTCGCTATCAGGATGTACACCAAATTCGTGGCAGGTGCTTACCAATAACTTGATTTTTTCATCAAGGCTGATAGGCGCAGAGCGGTACAGGCTCAATAGCATCAAATTTGCAATATGGCTGCGTTCAAAGTCAGATAAGGTCAGCGTACCCACGTCAATTAACCGAAAGGGGTTTAAAAACAGTTCTCGCGCAAACGGTTCCATCTCCCCAAACAAATTAAAAAAATCCCTGTCATGTGACCACGGCTCTACCCCGTTAAATACAACAATAGGGTACACAAGGGGCAAAGGCAGTGGTTTTTTCTTGTTTCTCAAGACATGTCTACGCATCCCATGCAACGCATAATAGACAATCCTAAATGGCATCAGGGGGTCAGATTGCGATTGATGCTCTAACAACAGAAACAAGTAGGCTTTCATTCCATTAACCAGCTTCACACTGAAAATTAAATCGCTTTCATTTCTCCTGAGCTTGGACTCAATGAAGGTGGTATTTTCCATGCGCAAAGTCGATAATTTTACCTTTTCAAGTATTTCAGCTGGAAGTTGCGTTGAAAAAAAATCACTCGCAACCTCAGGATGCTGCATCATGGCTTTGACAAAGACATCGTGTGGCGTCAGTATAACTTTCAAAAAAATCTTCCTTTTACAAAAATCATCAATATAAACCGCCCACAAACACCATGCGCGACAGGATCAGTATGTCGGCTTACCCAAGCGGTTTGCACTTTTCAAGTCGTAGCAACTAACTATGCTGATTCAATAAAGTGCCGATCACGAAACAGATCAGGTTTAACAACGCCTGCGTAGATAAGTAGCAATCGCCACTCCGCATAAGCAATCTGACGCTCACCGCTCAAGTAATCACTGAAAACATCTTGCGAGACACCAACAAGCATACCCGCCTCATAACTGGTTAAATGTAGTTTAACCAGAAATTGAGTTATTTCCTGTAGGGTTGGAGGATGCCAACCCTGACAAAATTTGGCCAATGTTTTTTCTGACAGCGGAGCATGTGCCCCGCTGTCGTAATATGAAAAATTTTCCATTTTTTACTCCTAAATGAAGGGGCTAAATAAGCCCCATTTCTGAAAAAGAGCAAATAGAATCATTATGCCCAATAATAATATGATCTAAGATAGAAATACTCAACAGTTCAAGTGCTTTTTTAATTGCATTTGTTGTCTGGATATCTGCGGTACTCGGGCTAGAATCACCTGTGGGGTGATTATGACAGAGAATCAAGCATTTTGAATTCAAGAGCAGGGCTTCTTTGGCGATAATTCCTATATGTACAGGTGCTTGATTAAGATCGCCAAAGAACAGTTTGCTGAACTTGATTAATTGGTGTTGTGTATTGAGAAAACAAACCGCGAACACTTCGCGATATTCGGTTTCCATTTCAAGACGAAGAAAATTTTTTACGCTGGTAGGTGAGGAAAAAAAGGATTGTTTAGACTTAAAATGTTGATTCAAAATAGCAATCGCATGACTTATAACGGATTGCTCTTGAATAGTGAACTGTGAATGAACTATACTTGCCTCAGTCATGGCCTAATCTCCTATGGATTGGTTATGATTAGGGTTAATGTGTTGTTAGTAGCAACTCATTAACCCGACTTATTCATTATATCAAATTCAATCGAAAAAACAAGTGTTTTTATTGTTTTTTTCAATTATTTTACGACTAACTTCCTAAAAAAATTACTTAACAAAATTGTTTTTACCTTTAAATACCATCTTCAAATTTTGTACTCTCTTTTTCAGGCAATTGCTTTTGTAATCGCTTAATTTCTTGCTCTAGCTCATAAATATTATACTCAAGATCAGACACTGTATATTCTAGCTGAGCATTGTCTTGCTCAAGATCGTTTAAGCAAGCACAGTGTGAAACCGCAATTTCTAATTTTCCTGCAAATTCTTTTTGTGTTTGCATTAAAGTTTTTCCGCAAGTATCACAATAACACTCAATAGTTTGGCAAGTCGGTTTACTCATCATTTTCGCATCTCCTCCGGTAGCTCTGCCACCCTCTCTAAAAGAGAAGATGGCGAAAAAATTTCTCAATCACGTTTTCTAAGCGTAACTAGAAAAATATTTTGGATTTCCATCCCATTTATGCCCATAATGACTGTTAATCCTTAGAGAATCCCCAACCGTCACCCTGCAAGAAAATGGTTCGCCTAAAAACACACCTTTGGCAGGAGTGGCCTTGCAGCACCTATAACCTTCTTGCTTAGCATTCATCCCAATTTCAGATAAAGTAATCGTTTTCACGGAGGGAACTGCGACAACCTCAAAAAAATCAAGGTTAGTTTGCTCATAGCCCCATGAAGTATAGAAAATATCACCCACCTTGAAAGGGTGTTTATATTCTCGTTGCGCTTTAGCCCGTTCTTTTCGGTTGTTTAAAATAGCTTGCTGACGTTTGTCGAAAGCATCAAGCCATTTTTCGACATAGTAAAAAGCCTTTTCAATGGTAGAAAACTCAACATTAAAAATGGGGGAAAACGATTTTCCAGCAAAAGCCTCTGCGTACACATTTTTTTTATCCTGACTAAATTTTACATAACCGTTAGGTCTTGTAAGATTTACATACACGCAATTTCCAGATATATCAATAATTGACATAACCCAATCTCCTATCGTAAAAATCACCTAACCCCTGTCTACTTTAAGCAGACAAGGAAATTATGCCTCTCTTTATTAAGCCGATTACCCAAAGGCTTTTTTGAGGCAGGCAGACTTGATTTCTTCAGCGGGATTATAGGAAACTACACCTTGTATGATGTGATCTATCCATGCTTCGTCCAGGTCATTACCCCAATAGATTTTACGTGCAAGACTCAATAAAGAAGCAGACACAGAAAAAATGTGGCCTCTTGCTCTACTTGCTTTTTTCTCAGCGATGAGGGCAGGACAACATCCCTCCTCACCTTCAAAACCATGTCGCCTGTGCGCTTGGTCGCACTCTGCATAATATTGTGAACAGAGTAAGTACTTACGCAAAAGTTATCTTGTATTTCATGCCCACTTCGCATAAAACTCGCTCAATTTCAGTTTTTAAGCTGTTAAAACAGCTATAAGCCGA
>JABEVJ010000153.1 GCA_013043985.1 Legionellales bacterium
ACTTATGTATGTTGAGTATATACTCAACATACATAAGTATTAACTTCTGCTTGCATTATGGGAGGTCATTGAAGCTAATAAAGCAGGCATACCACCTTGATTTAATTGCTGTGCAAATTGGGAGCGGAAACTTTGTACTAGGCTGACTCCATCGACACTAAAATCATAAACCATCCATTGATTACCCCTCAAAACCAGCTTGTAGCTCACCGGAATGGCAGGCCCGCCTGATTGCAAAATTTGACTGTCAACCTGCACCTGCTTTTTGCCCTCATATCCACCGCGAATCGGTAGGTACTGTACGGTTTGGTTCGTATAAGAAGCTAAAGCTGTTGAGTATGTACGAATCATGAGCGTCGTAAACTGATTAGTAAACTCGCTTTGCTGCGCGGGTGTTGCTTTCTGCCACCCATCTCGCCCTAATGCCAGGCGCGACATAGTTGGGATATCAATGTGCGGCAATAAAATTTGACGAGCCAGGCTTTCCACTAAACCTCGATTAGTTTTAATGGTTGCTTTATTCTGCTGCAAAGCCTTCAACATATTAGTTGTCGCATTTTGCAGCATATCAGTAGGTGAAAGTGCTGCCAATGCAATACTCGCTATTAGCCATAACGCAATTGCAATCAAACCTCGTTTTAATATCCTCATTTCCTGTCTCCCTAAGTTGTTTTTCCTGCTTCTGAGTTACTTTTATCACTTTTCATGCTAAATAAAAGTTGACCGATCATATCTTCGAGAATCAATGCAGGATGTGTGTCACTGATGGCATCACCATTCTGTAAAAAATTACTGTCAAAACCTGGCGAAATTGAAACATAATTTGATCCGAGCAAACCTGCTGTCAGTATACTCAACGATGAATCAATGGGAATATTGCGATTTTTATTATTTATCCGCAAATACACGTTGGCTTTATAAGTTACCGGATCCAAGATAACCTTGTCTACCTGTCCAATTTTGACCCCAGCAATTGTCACAGCCGCACGCATCTTCAATGCCCCGATATTATCAAACTCGGCATGAATTTCATAACTGTTATTTTTATCCAAACGACTGAAGTCGCTGACTTTAAAGGACAAAACCAGCATTCCTGCCACCGCCATCATTATAAACAGCCCGACCAAACTTTCCATCCATTTACTGTTACTCACGTTACCAGCCTCCCATCATCAAGGCAGTTAATACAAAATCCAGCCCGAGAACCGACAATGATGCATACACAACAGTTCGTGTCGTTGCCCGAGAGATACCTTCCGCCGTTGGCAGACAAGCATAACCCTGAAAAAGAGCAATCCATGTCACCACCAGGCCAAAAACAAGGCTTTTAATGATGCCGTTAAGCACATCCACACGGAAATCAACGGAAGCCTGCATATTACTCCAAAACGCACCATTATCGACACCCAACCAGGAAACACCAACCAAATATCCGCCAAAAATAGCAACCGCACAGAAAATAATAGCCAGTAAAGGTAAGCTATATACGCCTGCCCAAAATCGTGGAGAAATAATGCGCCACAAGGGGTCAACCCCCATCATTTCGATACTGGCCAATTGCTCTGTCGCTTTCATGAGTCCAATTTCAGCCGTCAAAGCAGAGCCTGCCCGACCTGCAAACAGCAGAGCCGTCATCACTGGCCCCAATTCGCGCACCACAGTTAAAGCAACCATTTGCCCTAGCTCTTCGGTTGCACTGAATTTACTCAGAACATTAAATCCTTGGAGTGCCACCACCATGCCAATGAATAAACCAGAAACCAGAATAATCGGTAAGGACAAGACACCACACGCATAAAGCTGCCGGATAAGCAAAGGACAGCTACGAAAAAAACGAGGTTTGCGCGTCAAGGTACGAAGCAGGAAAATACCTGATTCACCCAGCCGATCACAAACATCCATCCCCGAGCGGCCTAATTGACGTAAGTGGCTTATCATGTCTCTTGCTCCAATAAGTCTTCTTCATAGCTTGATGCAGGATAATGGAAAGGAACAACTCCATCAGCCAAGCCATGCATAAATTGCTCGACATAGGGACTGTCGCTGCGTTGTAGCTCGGCAGGAGAACCCTGCCCAACGACCTTCCCACCAGATAAAAGATAAATATGATCGGCAATACTGGCGGTTTCAGGTACATCATGCGAAACAATAATACTGGTCATTCCTAAAGCATCATGCAAGCGTTTTATCAACCGAACAAGCACCCCCATAGAAATGGGATCCTGTCCGGTGAAGGGTTCATCATACATAATCAATTGGGGATCAAGAATCAATGCTCGTGCCAAAGCAACTCGCCTGGCCATGCCACCGGAAAGCTGGCTTGTTTGTAAATATCTCGCACCGCGCAAACCAACTGCATCCAATTTCATTAAAACGAGGGTTCGAATCATGGCCTCATTTAACTGCGTATGTGCCCGCAAGGGAAAAGCCACATTTTCAAAAACATTCAAATCGCTTAACAAAGCACCACTTTGAAATAACAGCCCCATGTCACGACGTGCTTTATAAAGATCGCGCCGACTTAGCTGACCAATTATCTTTTGATTAACTTCAACATGACCAGAGGAAGGTCTAAGCTGACCGCCGATTAACTGTAAAAGTGTTGTTTTACCGGTACCGCTGGGGCCCATAATGGCGATGATTTTCCCGCGTGGGATATCGAGTGAAATATTGTCAAATATCAATCGGGAGCCTCGATAAAAAGACAAATTTCGTACTTTAACCAAAATATCACTATTCACAATTGTTTAATCCCTTTTGCTACCGAGCCTTGAGTTCGCAGCATTTGAGTATATACCCAAACAAACTAAATTTGCAAAAACGGGCGAAGAACAACATTAAATCAAGATTAGGATCAAAAAAGTCTACTCGTCTTAGACGGCTACTTTATGGCGAAATCAATTTTTCTTTATTTTTATAAAAAAAACTTGACTTTAAAATATAAAGGGTTTTAACATACCGCTAAATTTATACTCGGTTTATACTCGAAGCGTCTGAATCCGCGACATTTGCATTATGCATAATATACTCAACACACATGAGTTTCGGATTTTATAACGCAGGTATTTTTCGCTAGGTAAAGCGATTAAAACAAGCAATAGTTATTCATATTGTGCAGTTTTAATCGCTTTACCTAGTGGAAAAGAGCAAGTTAGAAAACCGAAAACTCATGTGTGTTGAGTATACAAATCACCGAATCTCTACCGCGGAGAGTATAGAGCAAAAGGAGAAAATGAGATGGGAAACTTATATTCTATTTTCAAAGAGCATAATAATACCGCCAATATTATGCTCGTTACAGAAAACTCAAAAATCAGCTTTAATACGATTGATCACTTTTCATCAAAATACGCCAATTTATTATACAAATTAAATATAAGAAAAGGCGATAGAGTAGCTGCTCAGATAGAAAAATCGGAGCACAATTTATTTTTATATTTTGCATGTCTGCGGTCAGGCATAATTTTTCTTCCGCTAAACAATACCTACACACTCCATGAGTTAAATTATTTTTTTGATGATGCAAAACCAAAATTAGTTGTTTGCGACCCAACAAAAGAAGAATCTATAAAAGAAATAATTGATACGGAATTTTCTTCAATAAAAACATTGGATGCTCAAGGTAATGGCAGTTTAACTGAGCAACTAAAAAATGAGTCCGAAAAACATCTTATTATCGATACAAACTTAGATGATATTGCTGTAATACTTTATACTTCTGGAACAACCGGAAAACCAAAAGGCGCGATGATTACCCATCAAGGTTTGTTAAATAATACTACCGACTTGATTAAAGCCTGGGGAATAACAAAAGATGATACAATTTTACATATGCTGCCCTTATTTCATGTTCATGGTTTGTTTTTTGCGATAAATACTGCATTTTTATCAGGGGCTCAAACTATTCTTCTTCCCAAGTTTGATTTAGACCTATTTTTTCATTACTTAAATGACTCAACAATTTTTATGGGAGTTCCAACGTATTATTCTCGTCTTTTAAAGGATGCAAGGCTTAATCAAGAAACCTGTAGAAATATGCGCTTATTTATATCTGGTTCAGCGCCACTGCTTGTTCAGCCGTTTGATGAGTTTAAATATAAAACTGGCCATACAATTTTAGAGCGATATGGCATGACCGAAACAGGTATCAACACAAGCAATCCTCTCAACGGGAAGAGAAAAGCAGGCACTGTTGGTTTACCATTATCCAGTGTAAACCTGAGAATTGTTAGCAATAACAATACATCTTGTGCACAAAACGAGATTGGACTTGTTGAAATTAAAGGGGCAAACTTATTTAAAGGATATTGGCGTAATCAAGAAAAAACCAATGAATCATTTACAGAAGATGGATATTTTAAAACGGGAGATATGGGGTTTTTGGACTCTGAGGGGTATTTGACCTTAATAGGTAGAGAAAAGGATATGATAATTTCCGGAGGGTTAAATGTCTATCCGAAAGAAATAGAGGAGACGTTGGATTCATTAGATGGTGTAATTGAAAGTGCTGTTATTGGCATTCCACATCATGACTACGGCGAAGCTGTTGTTGCCATCATATCAACTAAAAAACAATTTAATGAGCCTGAATTATTGACTTATATAAAAGAAAAACATGCGGGATATAAATGCCCAAAGAAGATATTTTTTGTTGACGATTTACCGAAGAACACCATGGGAAAAGTTCAAAAAAACCTTTTAAGACAACAATTTTCAAATATTTTTTAATCTATGAGAAAAGGATTATAACTCGTATCTCTGTCATAAGCATCAAAACCCTCTTTCTTTTTCAGAAAATTTGAAATCATATTGGCAAATGGCGTCCCAACGATTTCAAAACCCATTTTCCATAGATACATACAACCGATCATTTCCATTAAATAGGGGAAGGAAACTTCACCGGAGTGGTAAAGTAACACCCAGATGATTGAAAAAAACGCATGTCCAACCGCCGTTGATAAAATTGCCCGCCACCAAAAAAGTCTGCCATTCCAACGAGTTTTTAATTTTGACATTATCCAATTATTCGCAGAAAAACTAATAAAAGTCGCAATCGCTATTGAAGCATACAACCTGGGGTAATGATTAAAAATTGCAGCATAGCCATAATCCAGCTTTGCTGGAACAAGCATCGATACCCACGAACCAAGCGTAAAAAAACCAAGCGTTATTATGACACACCATATTAAGAAGTTCGCGTATTTATAGGTATAAACCTCCGTTATTACATCAGATAATAAAAAGGTGAAAGGAAAAATCAAAATACCGCCTGGTTGTGGAAATCCAAAAAATAACAAAATTCTGGGCGCCATGGTGAAATAAGTAAAATTAGTAGCCAAAAAAAGAGCCGTTAATAAAATTTGATAATGCGAAAAATTATAATCATAAATTTTTAATATCGTTCATCCATTGGCTCCCTATTTAAACATCTGCTTTTTAATTTTCTCAATTTTTTGGATGGCTTTAGTTTGATTTTCTTCATTTAGAAGCATATCCCCCATAGCGATAATCCCTATTTTCACTCCATCAGTTGGACAAAATTTTTCAACTAATGTTTTATCTTCCAAAAGCTTATCTACAGGAATTTCATGAATGTCTCTTTTTCCCATCATGCGAAATATGAGTACAGTATTAACTTTATCACTGGCATTTATTTTTTCACCAATAAGTTGACATTGATATTGGTTTTTTCTATTCTCCATTTGATAGTGGATGAAATTGACTAATCCATTGTATTTCTCTTTAACTTTTTGCCTCAAAGAGGTTTTATTGCTTTCTGTGTCCATATTTCCCTCAGCTTTTAAAATTGCCACCTAGCCTCGACTAAAGCTCCGATTATTTTATCATGATTCTTTAATTTTATATATTTAAATAATTCATTATTGATGGGTTTTAAGATAATGCCTTCATTTGAAAGTTCAACTTGCCTGAATATAATATCATCAATTTCATGTATATAGACGATAACAAATTCTTTATCAGTTACTTCTTTATCCCTATTTATTATTAAATAAGTATCTTTATTAAACCTTGGGTACATAGATGAATCTTCTAATCGGGTCGCAAAACCATGGGCACCAGTAACTGCTGTTGTTAGCAAATACAAATCTGATTGGATACTTTTATCCATCATTCCATGATTTATGTATTTTTTTACCTCATCGAAAGATAAAAAAGGAACTCTATTGTGATTGGACATTAGTTTGAATGCGGGATCATCTTCAGGATTCATATAGCCAATGCCATTTGCTAGCCACTCCCCACTTATATTAGGGTCTGTTGACAATTGGTTCTTTGGCTGCAAAAAGAGTGTAATCGGTAAAAATTGGTTCTTGTTTTCGTTAAATAGCTTGCTATTCGCCTC
>JABEVJ010000154.1 GCA_013043985.1 Legionellales bacterium
ACTCATCAAGCGTATGCATGGGCAAAGGACGAGTTAAAATCCGAATAAAATGTTTGGTCTTTTTTTAGGCATACAGAGTAACTTTGTCCAAAGTCCAATGATATCCAACTTGCCATTAATGGTAATAGGAAACTCATGAAGATGTACAAACGCATTCGGTATCATATAGTCAGGAAGTGCCGCAGTCAGTAATTTAAGTAGATGGTTTTCATCAAGGGCATTTTGTGATACATAGTATGCAACAAGCTGTTGATTCAGTAGGTTGTTTGTCCCGTTTGAGACAGGTAGTACGGCGCATTGTTTAATCTCAGCATGTTTCAGCAATATATTCTCAATTTCGCCGGGTTCTATCCTATGCCCCCTTATTTTAAGCTGAAAATCATTTCGTCCCATATACTCTATTTTTCCATCGGGTAAGTATCGGGCTAAATCACCTGTTTTGTATAAACGAGAATAGGCTTTATTTTTATCATTTACTGTCAAAAATGGATTTTTGACAAAGCGTTCTGATGTTAAATCTGTACGGTTTAAATAGCTTCTTGCTAAACCAATGCCTGCGATATAAAGTTCACCAATTACACCAATTGGAACGGGTTTTTGGTTTGAATTTAGAATATATGCCTTTGTATTTTGAATGGGACGTCCGATGATTGTTGGACTATCCCCTGATTTATAATGATGCCAAGTTGCACATACGGATGTTTCTGTAGGGCCGTAGGCATTAATAAAACGTCTGTTTTTAGACCAAACAGACATTGTTTTTGAGTCGCACGATTCACCAGCCACAACCAGTGTTTTTAAGTTGGGTAATTCATAAAACTGAGATTGGGAAAGCAAGGCAGGTGGGATGGTCACGAGACTGATTTTCTCAGCCTCTATAAATGCCATTAATTTATCTGGATCATGTCTTTGCTGTTTTGTTGCTATAGCAAGACGAGCACCACAAGTTAAAGCATTAAAAATTTCCCAGACTGACGCATCAAACACAAGAGATGCAAATTGTAAAATGACAGATTCTGCATTAATATTAAATTTTTTGTGTTGAGCAGAAATCATATTGCAAATACCTTGATGACTCAGTATGACTCCTTTGGGCTTTCCAGTAGTTCCTGACGTATAAATGACATAGGCGATATCTGAGTCCTTCTGAATTGTTGGCATAATGTTTGCAGGTTCAAGTGAGTTGAGTGATAAGTCTACGTTTATCAGATGGGTTTCGGTACCGAGTATGGACTCTAATGTAGTTATTACTTTGTTTTCAGTGATGATTATTTTTATATCTGAATCCTTGACAATAAATTCGATTCGCTCGCGTGGATAATCAATATCTATTGGAACATAGCCTGCACCGGCTTTATGTATCGCCAGCATAGCAACAATCATTGATGTTCCACGATCGAGACACAATCCAATGAGAGTTTCTGACGAAATTATTTTATCTATATTAATTGGATATTGTTTTCTGATATATTCAGCTAATAGGCTTGCTCGGTTGTTCAGCTCCTGATAGGTAAGTTTTTCTTCGCAAAAACTAATGGCAATATTCATTGGTGTTTTGGCTGCTTGTTCTTCAAATAATTGTGTTAGCGTTTTATCACGATAATAATTATGGTCAGTTTTGTTAAAAACCTGAATTATTTGTTGATATTCTTTGAGAGTTAGAAGAGAGACATTCTTTATTAATTGTTGACTATTTTCAACAAATGATTCAAGTAAATGTTTATATTGTGAAATCATTCGTTCAATTGTTTTTTTCACAAACAAATTTTCTGCATAATTTAGTGTGCCTTTAATGATTTCTTTTCCGTCGTCAATAAATAAACTTAAGTCAAATCTTGCAGGGCTATATATTTCATTGAGATCAATTTGTTGCAATATTGGAAATGTATTGTTATCAGGTAGATGTCCAAAACTTTGAACACCGAACATGATTTGAAATAATGGATGCTTGCTGGAATCGCGCTCAATTTCTAACTGACTGACTAATTGCTCGAATGGAATATCTTGATGACGTTGTATATCAATTAGGTCAGATTGCGTTTTTTGTAGTAATGTCAGTAAAGTATCTTTATCAGGCGCGAACTGTGACCGTAATGCGACACTATTGACAAAAAAACCAATCATTGCTTGAAGTTGTGAATAGTGGCGATTAGCAATAGGTGTTCCTATGACAATATCATGTTGTCCGGTATAGTGATAAAGAAATGCATAAAATCCAGTGAGCAATACCGTATATAAGCTACAACCATTAGATTTTGAAAATTTTCGTAAATTATTTGAAAGCGGTTTAGAGAACTCAAATGCAACAGTATGTCCTTTATACTTTATTCTTATTGGACGTTGTTTATCTGTCGGTAATAACAGTGTTTCATGATTCTTCAGTTTTTCGTGCCAATATTTTATTTGTGCATTAAGCACATCACCACTAAGATAATCACGTTGCCAGATTGCAAAATCTACGTATTGAACTTCAATATCTTCAAGTTGGAGAGCTTCTTTTTTGCAATAATAATTGTAATAAGTCAACAATTCTTTTATCAATATATCTATTGACCATCCGTCAAATGCAATATGATGAATATTTATAAATAAATATTTTTTATTTAACGGCAATACATTGTAAAAAGAAAATCTAATTGGGAAATGATCGATTAAATCAAAAGGAGTGTTAATATCTGATAACAGTTGTTTTTTATATTGTTGCTCGGTGTTAATTATATAATTTTTTGACTGCAAAGTTTCTTCTGATATTTTTTGACAATACCTACCAGACGGATCCTGATAAAAATTGCTTGACAATATATTATGGCGTTTTACGATAGATTGTATAGCATATATCAAGCCATTTTCGTCAGAATTTTCTGCCAATTCAAAAAGCATTGGAACATGGTAAGCACTGCACCCTTCTTCATATTGCTCAATAAACCACAGTCGCTCTTGGGCAAAAGACAAACAGGCATGCGGTATTTCTTTTTTAGGAATATTAACTATTGAGCGGCTTGATGATTTTTCAAGAAGAGAAGCAATAGTTTTATGCTGGAAAATATCGGACACCATTATTTGATAGCCGATAGTTTTGCTAATACGATGTGCGCACTGAATAGCGAGAATCGAATTTCCGCCTAACTGAAAAAAATTATCAGTGATCCCTACGTGTGAAACACCTAAAAGCTTACTCCAAAGATCACAAATAGTTTTTTCAAGCTCATTTCGAGGCGCACAATATTCTTCCGTTTTACTACTATAATCAACTTTAGGCAATCCCTTCCTGTCAAGTTTGCCATTGTTTGTCAATGGTATTTTTTTAAGATGAACAAAAGCTGTTGGAATCATATAATCTGGCACATATTTCGACAAAGTTTCAATTATAATAGCATTTGAAATAGGCATATTTGCTACATAATACGCTACTAAAAATGAGTTGCTGACATTGGAATTTTTGTCTGCTTGAGCTATCACGACACATTGTCTAATCTCAACCAGCGATAATAATGCATTTTCAATTTCACCTAGCTCGATGCGATACCCTCTTATTTTGACTTGAAAATCATTGCGTTCAATAAATTCAATATTGCCATCTGGTAAGTAGCGAACCAAATCACCAGTTTTATAAAGTTTAGTGTAATTTTTTTGAGTATCTCGAATTGTAGCAAATGGATTTTCTATAAAGCGTTCGTAACTACTCAGCCCATGTAAAGTGATTTTTTCCCGCATCCATCACAAGGCAGCGTCAAGCCATAAGTACACTCATTGCATTTTTTACAATGCCACT
>JABEVJ010000155.1 GCA_013043985.1 Legionellales bacterium
GTTCTTTGGCTGCAAAAAGAGTGTAATCGGTAAAAATTGGTTCTTGTTTTCGTTAAATAGCTTGCTATTCGCCTCAAACAAGAACCAATTTTTCCTCGACTCTCTCTTTTTTCGCTTCAAAGAACTAATTGTCAACAGACCCTATTAATTAGTAAAATATTTAATAAAACAACTCGCGCGTAATACGGGGTAACAATATTGCTTGCTTCCGTATTACGCTCTTTACAATAAACGGCCTCTTTTTTGCCCCTTTTCTAAAACAGTGAGATTCAAAATTACGTGCATTTTTTCCGCTAATACGGGCTACGCATGACGATTAATTTTCAAAATAAAATTCACAGTGAACACAAACAGCAAACTCATGCCAGTCAACGTTGAAGCCAAAATGATTTGATTGTGAGTTGGGATTAGTGCGGCTAAGGCACTGGCAACACCCGCCGTCATGGTTTGTAAACTTGAATATAATGCACCAGCAATACCTGCTGCCTCAGGCATAGGTTCAAATGCACAAGCAAAAGCATTACTGAATACAAAACCATTTGCACCGCTAATTAACATTAAAGGGATGATAATCACACTTACATTCAATACGCCTGCTAATCCAAATGCAAGCATTGCTATACCTCCTGTTATCATCACAATACCTGCCAGACGTAATAATTGCCGAGAGGAGTAATAATTTAACAGTTTAACATTGAACATGGCGCCTAATAGATAACTTAAAGTGATAAATGGTGCTAACCAGCCAAACTTTACTGGGCTGAGCTTCAATGTGTGCTGAAATAAAAAAGGACTGGCAGTTACGTAAACCATAATATTCGCAAAAGCTAAACCTGAACAGGCAACATAACCTAAAAATTGTCGATGGCTCAACAGGCCAAAATAAACAAGAATGACTTCCTTGATGCTTCTTGAGCGGCGATGAATAACTTTCAGTGTTTCAGGAAGCATGACGGCAATGAAAACGGTTAGAATAAGCGATAAAATAAGCAATAATATAAAATTAGCTCGCCAACCTATATGTTCTTGAATGTAGCCGCCAGTAATTGGGGCAAGTGGTGGCACAATGGCAAATGCCATTCCCAGGTAAGAGCCAACTTTTGCAAGTTGTTTTCCGGCATACACATCTCGCATTATGACACGGAATAACGCGGAGCTTGCCCCGATCCCCGCTGCTTGAACAACGCGGCCTAGAAGCAGTTGAGTAATACTGTGTGTTGTGGCGACAAGAAAACAGCCTGCAATAAAGATACCAAAGCCAAATAATAAAACGCGGCGCCTGCCATAAGAATCTGACAAAGGGCCATATATCAGAGTTGAAGCACACACACCCAGGAAATAAAGCCCAATGCTGAGTTTCGCAATTGAACTGGATGTGTGTAAATCAAGTGCTATGTAAGGGAGTGAGGGGAGAAAATTATCTGAAGCAAATTGACTCATGACTCCCATAAGAACAAGCAGGAAAAAAATTAATCCCGACTGCTTGACTGTGTCATGTGCCAGAGAGCTTTGTGTCGCTTCTGTGTTTAAGTTAGACATAATGTGTCTCAGTATATAGTCTCCGCGTTTGAAAACGCGAGATTTGCATTATGTATCTTAACGCTGGTTGTTATTCCTGCGAAGGCGGGAACCCATCCATTAATCCGCACCATGCAAGCTTGACGATGGGTTCCTGCCTTCGCGGGAATGACACGAGCGCTCAAAAATATTTATATTAGAAATTCGCAATCTCTAGCGCGGTGAGTATAATATAACAATTTTTAAAGCATGAATTTTTGTCTTCATTAAATCATCCAATAGATCATATATAACTCTATGACATTGAATACGACTTAAGTTATCAAACTTTGTGCTTGTTATTTGAACAGTAAAATGTCCTTTACCATCAGCCGAGCCAGCATGTCCAATGTGATCCTCGCTATCATCTATGACGATCAAATTCTGAGGAGCCAATTTTTCATCAAGAATACGATAAATTTCTTGTTGCGTTGTCATCAACAGACCCTAATTTTAAGGCAATGATTTTGTATCATCAGTGGGTGTTTGGCCTTGAGTTTGCTTAAATAAGTAAATTGCTTGTAATAAGACAAAGATCAAGGTTAATCCTAATGTTCCAAACAACTTGAAATCAACCCAAATTCGAGTTGAGAAATGATACACCACAATGAGGTTTATGGCACCCATTATCGTAAAAAACGAAATCCATGCAATATTTAAGCGATGCCATACTGGTTGCGGTAATTGGATATTGCTATCTAACATGCGCTGTACCAGTGAGCGACCTTGCAACAGGTATTCGCTTCCTAAAAAAGAAGCCGCAAAAAGCCAGTAAATAACAGTCGGCTTCCATTTAATGAACATGTCATTATGGAATAACAAGGTGATTGTTCCTAGTAAGATAACAAGCGCATTACTGGCAAGCAGTAAATTATCAATACGTTTGTGACGCCACCACACATAAGCAAGCTGCAAAATGGCAGCAACAATCACAACAGCTGTGGCAACATAAATGCCTGCATATTGGTAGGCAATAAAAAAGAAAATAATGGGTAAAAAATCAAAGAGTAATTTCATGGTTGCATATGGCCACATAAATTGAAAAACAATATCCATTATACTTGATTTTAGGGTAAATGGAAAATTTTGGAATTCGCTGGAGGTATATAGTCACCGCGTTTGAGATCGCGACTTTCTAAAATATTTTTGAGCGCTCGATGTCATTCCGTACGAAAGCCGCGTGCGTAGGTGATAGAGTAAACAGATAGTTGTACGGCTGGAGATACGGAACCTAAGTGGAAATAGTGAAAAAAAACAAATGAGCCTCTCGAAAAACCCTTCAATAGGGATATTTACAGAGATTTA
>JABEVJ010000156.1 GCA_013043985.1 Legionellales bacterium
TTATGAGTATTCTGGATTGCTCAAAGTAAACTCCTCGCAATGACGAGCATTTTCGCCTATTTGTTGTTATTTCCAATTACGCGACAGCGACTATATACCGCGTCGTCATCTCAAGTGTTTACCTTCTCACTTAATTTAAACCATTCAGCTTCGAGCGCATTGATCTCATCATTAATTTTCTTGAGTTTTTGCTGTAATTTTTGCAATTCATTGGCTTGTTGTGGTTCGTAAAGTGCACCATTGGTTAGTTCCTTTTCTACTATGGCCAACTCTGCCTGTAATTTATCCAAACGAGATTCAATGGATTTCAAACGATTTTGTGATACTTTTTTCTCTTCTGCGCTTAGTTCAATTTTAACAGGTGCGACTGTGGTTTTAGTTTGCGGTAAATTTCGTTGTTGTTGACGCCAAATCAAATAATCATCCAGATCGTTTGAAAATTCGCGAACGCTGCCATTTTCAACCAGAAAATAGTCATCGCAACTGGCACGTAATAAATGCCTGTCATGCGAAACAATCACCATTGCACCTTCATAAAATTGCAGACTTTCCGTTAAGGCTTCACGCATTTCACGATCGAGGTGATTAGTCGGTTCGTCCAATAATAATAAATTAGGTCGTTGCCATACCAGTAAGGCTAAAGCCAAACGGGATTTTTCACCACCTGAAAAAGGCTCAATCGGCACCAATGCCTGATCGCCGCGAAAATTAAAACTGCCTAAATAGTCGCGTAATTCTTGTTCACGCACCAGTGGGCTGATTTTTTTCAAATGCCACATTGCCGACTCACTAAGCTCCAGATAATCAAGTTGGTGTTGGGCAAAATAGCCGATCTTGGTATCAGGGTGTATCATGCGCTCGCCCCCTAATAACGGCATATCTCCGGCTAAGGTTTTAATGAGCGTACTTTTGCCCGCGCCATTGAGTCCTAACAGACCAATCCGCACGCCAGGCGCAAGGCTGAAGTCGACTTGTTTTAAAATAGGTTTGTCAGTGTAACCAATAATCGCATGATGCAGCTGCATTAATGGATTGGGTTGTTTAATGGGGTTAGGTATAGTGAATGAAAAAGGTGAATCCATATGTGCCGCCTGAATCATTGGCAATTTTTCCAGAGCTTTAACGCGGCTTTGTGCTTGTTTTGCTTTTGTTGCCTTGGCTTTGAAGCGATCAATAAACTGCTGCAAGTGGTCACGTTTTTGCTGCATTTTTTCGACAGTTTTTTGTTGAATGATTAATTGCTCTGCTCTTTGTCTTTCAAAGGCCGAGTAATTTCCAGAATAAAGTTTGATTTGTTTATTGTATAAATGGGCGATGCTATCAATGGTGTTATCAAGAAAATCGCGATCGTGTGAAATAATGAGCAAACTGCCACGATATTGTTTCAGCCAGTTTTCCAGCCATACAATCGCTTCCAAATCAAGGTGATTGGTAGGTTCATCTAGCATCAGAATATCGGCACGTGACATTAAAATGCGCGCTAAATTAAGGCGTACCCGCCAGCCGCCAGAAAAACTGGCTACTGGGTTATTAATCGTATCAGCAGGAAAGCCTAATCCATCCAATAATTGGGCGGCGCGTGCAGGAGCTGTGTAACCATCAATATCATGTAGTTGACCATGCAGTTCGGCAATTTGCATACCGTCATGCGTTTCTTCAGCAATGGTGAGTTGTTGCAGCAATGATTCGCGAGCAGCATCTCCTTGCAAAACATAGTCAATAGCAGGGATAGGTAGTGAGGGTGTTTCTTGTGCCAAATGCCCAATATGCCAGTTTGCAGGCATATAAAACGTTCCGGCATCTTCTTTTACTTCACGCAGCATCAAATTAAATAGGGTTGATTTTCCACTGCCATTCTCACCAATCAGCCCCATTTTTTGCCCAACATGAATCGTCAGATCAAGATTATCAAAAAGTGTTTTTGTTCCACGCTGGAGGTGGATATTTTTTAGGGAGAGCAAGTTAATACCTTATTAAACATCAATATTATCAGCCAAGAGCGCATTAGTCTCAATAAAATGGCGCCTGGGTTCTACTTCATCACCCATGAGGATGGTAAAAATTTCATCAGCTGCGACGGCATCCTCAATCGTAACTTGCAAGAGTCGCCGACTCATTGGTGCCATGGTAGTTTCCCATAATTGATCGGGGTTCATTTCTCCAAGACCTTTATAGCGTTGCATGGTTAAACCACGTTTAGCCTCATCGTATAACCAGTTAATTACTTCAGCAAATTGAGAAACTGCTTTTTGACGGTCGCCACGAGCGATGTAGGCACCTTCTTCCAATAATCCTTTCAGTTTTTGACCCAGCTCAGCTAAGTAACGATAGTCCATCCCAGAGAAGAATTCTCCGCTCAAAATCAAAGGCCAAGCAATACCATGGTGATAAATATTAATTTTGGGTAAAAATAACTGACGCTCAGAATCATGATGCAACTCAACAGAATAGCGTGATCCTTTGCTTTTGTTTTGATCCATGCGCTGAGAAAGCTGCTGAACCCATTCGGTCATGTAAGTTTCTTGAGTCAAATGCTCTTTCGTGATCAAGGGTAAATCAATTAACTCATGCAATAAATCGGTATTATATGCCTTTTCAAGTCGTTTAATAATTAAGAGCGTCTGATTATAGTGTTTAGCTAAGTTTTCCAGGGCAATATCACTAATCGGGGGCGCTGCAGGATTAGAATGAAGACGCGCATCAGTCAATGCCGATTGCAACAAGGTTGCGTTTAGCTCTGCCTCATCTTTAATATATTGCTCATGCTTGCCTTTTTTGATTTTGTACAAAGGAGGTTGGGCAATATAAATATGACCACGGGCAACTAACTCTGGCATCTGGCGATAAAAAAAGGTGAGGAGCAGAGTGCGGATGTGCGAGCCATCAACATCGGCGTCAGTCATGATGATAATATGATGATAGCGCAGTTTATCGGGATTATATTCATCGCGCCCGACACCACAACCGAGAGCTGTAATGAGGGTACCCACTTCTTGTGAGGCAATCATTTTATCAAATCGTGCTTTCTCAACATTAAGAATTTTTCCTTTGAGCGGTAAAATAGCTTGTGTGCGGCGATCGCGCCCTTGTTTGGCTGAGCCGCCTGCGGAGTCACCCTCAACGAGAAATAATTCAGATAGGGCAGGATCTTTTTCCTGACAATCCGCTAATTTGCCGGGCAAGCCCGCAATATCTAAAGCTCCTTTCCGACGGTTCATTTCACGAGCTTTTCTGGCAGCTTCACGCGCGCGGCCTGCATCGATGATTTTGGCGATGACGGCTTTTGCTTGTTGGGGATTTTCAAGCAGAAAATCTTGTAATTTTTCAGCAACCAGTGATTCAACAACTGGTTTAACATCAGAAGAGACTAATTTGTCTTTGGTTTGTGATGAAAATTTGGGATCCTGAACTTTAACGGATAAAACAGCGGTTAAACCTTCACGGATATCATCTCCGTTAGTGTCAATTTTATGTTTTTTGGTCAGCCCTTCCTTTTCCATATAAGTATTGATGGTGCGGGTCAGTGCGCCGCGTAGGCCTGCCAGGTGAGAGCCGCCATCGCGTTGCGGAATATTGTTCGTAAAGCAGAAGAGAGTTTCTTGGAAGGAGTCGTTCCATTGCAGAGCAACTTCAACATTAATATTGTCTTTTTCTTGTGAAAAATAAAATACAGAGGGGTGGATGGGGTTTTTCATACGGTTGAGGTGTTCAACAAATGCCCTGATACCGCCTTGATATTCAAAAACATCGCCTTTGCCACTTCGCTCATCAATTAATTCAATTTTAACGCCGGAGTTTAAGAAGGATAATTCGCGTAAGCGTTTAGCAAGAATTTCGTAATGAAATTCAATATGCGTAAAGGTTTGATCGCTTGGTTTAAATTTAATTTCAGTTCCGCGTTGCTGTGTTGTGCCAAGTCGCTTGAGTGGCGCATCAGGTTCACCGTGATGATAGGTTTGTTCATGCACATAACCATCACGCCAGATGGTCAAAAACAGCTCTTCTGAGAGAGCATTGACCACAGAGACCCCAACACCATGTAAACCACCCGAGACTTTGTAGGAGTTGCTGTCAAATTTACCACCAGCATGAAGAATCGTCATGATGACTTCAGCTGCGGATCGTCCTTCTTCGGCATGGATATCAACTGGGATACCGCGTCCATTATCGCGCACAGAGACATAGTTTCCGTTATGGATAATGACCTTGATGTGGGTGCAATGACCAGCCAGCGACTCATCAATGGCGTTGTCAACTACTTCAAATACCATATGGTGCAAACCAGTGCCGTCATCGGTGTCACCGATATACATACCGGGTCGTTTGCGGACAGCGTCCAGTCCTTTTAAAACGGTGATGTTTGATGAATCATAGGTTTGCTCGGCCGCTGCTGCAGGTTCAGCTGCTGATGCGGGAGGTGTGGGTTCGGTCGTTGATGCGGTCATTCATGACTCCAGAGCCAGGTTGGAAAACGAGTGGCTAGTATACCACTTTTCAGGGCGGATGTCAGTAAATACGTGAGATACAAGAGAAGATCTCGCCAACACGGAAAAAAAGATATATACTTTCCAACATAATATTTAATTCATGTAAATCGTCTTCAAGAAGAGGTTTGCATGATAACCCAAGGAAGCGCCATGCTACTGAGTAAATTTTTAGATCCTAAGAATGATTTTGCCTTTAAACGCATTTTGGGCACCGAAAAACATCAAGATATTCTCATTCATTTTATCAATGATATTCTGGGGTTTGAAGGGGCTAACCAAATCCAGACAGTGCAGTTCCTCAAAGCGGCACAAGATCCCGAAATTGCCTGTAAGAAGCAGAGCTTGGTCGATGTGTTGTGCACGGATCAAATGGGTCGGCAATATATTATTGAAATGCAGGTGGTTCGCACGCGAGGCTTTGAAAAGCGAGCCCAGTATTACGCCTCAAAAGCTTACAGTCGACAATTGGATCGCGGAGAAGGCTATGAGTATCTGAAAGAAGTCATTTTTATTGCTATCACGGATTTCGTGATGTTTCCCGATAAGGTAAATTATTATTCTACTCATTGTTTGCTGGATAAAGAGACCTACAGCCATGATTTAAAAGATTTCTCATTTACTTTTTTAGAGTTACCAAAATTTACAAAAACCATTGATGAATTGAATAATCTGATAGAAAAATGGTGTTATTTTTTCAAACATGCTGACGAAACGCGTGAAGCGGATCTGGCAAAAATTGTCGGTAACGACAAGGTTATCCTTGACGCTTACGAGGCGCTAAACCGTTTTGGCTGGAGTGAGATAGAGTTAAACACCTACGAACAAGAGGACAAAAGAGAGCGGGATGCCAGAGCCATCATCGCGCAGCAGGTTTTTGAAGCTGAGACCAGAATTGTTGAAGCTGAAGCTCGAGGCGAAGCTCGAGGCGAAGCTCGGGGCGAAGCTCGAGGTGAAGTAAAGGGCAAAACAGAGGGTAAAGCGGAAACATTAGACAATACCCGTATAGCTATCGAGCTGATAAAGCAAGGGTTGTCTTTAGAAGAAATTGTGGAGCGGACGGGGATTACCATAGACATGCTCGCCTTTTTGCGGAAACATATGGTTCATTAGGGTCTGTTGACAATTGGTTCTTTGGCTGCAAAAAGAGTGTAATCGGTAAAAATTGGTTCTTGTTTTCGTTAAATAGCTTGCTATTCGCCTCAA
>JABEVJ010000157.1 GCA_013043985.1 Legionellales bacterium
TTTTCGTTAAATAGCTTGCTATTCGCCTCAAACAAGAACCAATTTTTCCTCGATTCTCTCTTTTTTCGCTTCAAAGAACCAATTGTCAACAGACCCTACCTAATAGGGAAATAAAAAGGACATTTTTAAAAATGGAAGATTTAAAAAAATGAATTTTCAGCTCCGCGCTCTGGGTATACTCAAGGGAACTGATAGCAAATCGATCGCGCTTGGCGCAAACAATCACTGTCGTCAAACTTAGTTGTTTACCCTAATAATTTCTATAAAAGTTGTTTAACACTCAACTGTTACAACGAAGCGAGATTACTGCGGTTTTCGTGCAGCTCCAATAAATCAATCAGCTTAACCGCACGCAACATATATTTATTAATGACAGTAAAGCTATTTACCGTATCGGAATCCAAATTCTCAAGAAATTTATACGCAGCAAAATAACATAAAGACTGTAATTGATGTATGGAAGCAACCAATTCGGTTTGTACCATGGCTGGCTCAACAGCGGAATTGATCAAAAATATTTCATTCTTGTCATTTTGTATTGCTGCAGGCTCATAAAGCGTACGATATAACCGCACAGTTGCCTGCATTTGATTTAACAAAATTTGTAAAAAACCATTTTGATAGGGGCAACTAATCGACTCTAGTAACTCATTTTGTAACAAGATCAGTGACGATTCAACCATATTAAGGGTTTCAGTCAGTTCAACTTTAATATCCTTGAGATCACTATTTTGATTAACGATAAAAATTTCAGATCGCTTCATTTCCATTTTCTCCATGTGTGTTAAATAAACCCTACAAATCAACGCTATTTTGAAATGCAAGAGTGGTGACCCTCTCCGGGAGTTTACATTTGCCAGTCGCCAGATTGCCAAAAATACAATCTGACAAGAGGATCACCACTGTTGCATTCTGAAAGAAACTCAACTCCTCATCCTGATTCGGAATGATACCAATCGCCCGTCAATAAATACTATTTTAAGGCATTTTCTTCGTTTGTCAATCAAAAAATATCATTTATTAATATTTTTATATTGGCAAGAAATATCATTTTTTGGTTTTTTTCGATTTTGATATAGAATTGAGGGTAAATCAGAAAATACGCATAATGGATACAAGACCCATGATAATTGAGCAAATTGAAGATAAAACAAGCTGCGGTAGCAGATTAAAACAATTACGTTTAATGGCAGGTTTTACCAGAAGAGAATTCCAAAACCAATTTGACATCAGTCAAAACACAATGCACGCTTGGGAAAATGGACGATTACCTCTTACTAAGAAAGGAGCAACCAAGGTAATAAATGCAATGCTGCGTATTGGTGTTGAATGCTCTCTCTCATGGCTACTGAACGGTATCGGTAAAAAACCTTTTTTTATCGATAATTACCAAGAACAAAAAATTTCTCATTTGCATCATGACGAACAAAGCTCTCTTTATATTGAAGATAATTTTGAATTATTAAAAGAATTAGAATTTTATAAAAATACCAATCCTGAAAATACCATATTCTTAATAAATGACGACGGAATGCTTCCATTTTATGAGATAGGTGATTTTGTAGGTGGAAAAAGAAAAACAGTCAATTTTGAAAAATACTCTGGACAAAATTGTATTATTGAATTACCTAGCAATGTTACTTTAGTTAGAAAACTAAAGCTCAACTACAATCTATCAATTTTAAACGCGTTTTGTTCAAATATCGACACAACCGAACCTGAGCCAATACTAAAAAACATAACACCAATAAGTATTACGCCAATAGTTTGGCACAGGCGCGTATTATCTATTGATTAAAGAGCGAAATAGCCAGGCGTAGGATTAAGGACATTGTCTAGAGATATTTTTTTGTCGAATATTTTATCAATTTCCAGGATTTTCCGTGTCGCCACGCATTTTTCGCCAAATCGCTTGACCCCATCATTTCGTAATTCCTTTGCATAATTCTCTAGATAATGATCAAATTTTTCCCTGGATGTGAGTAAATAACTTGCAACAATATGCTCATTATCGTCATCATTTACATCTTGAACTCTGTATAGAGTGACTTTTTGAAAGCCATCTATTTTTAAAATGACCTCTATATGATCAACTAGCCAAGCATAATACTCTTCAAAAATTTCCTTCTGTATGGACAAACTTACTTCGTAATTAATCATAAAATACCCCTTTTACGCTAAATGTTTTAATGATAGACTAACATATACTACTTTTGGGTACATTTCAAGGATGTCATTGTTATGCAAGAAAAATCAACTATTAAACAAATTAATGAGTTTTCAATTAAAAAATCTATTCAATTTCAAGACTCACTTGATACATTGTCTGGTTTTGGGTGTACATATTTATCAGTTACTGTGGAGGAAGATGTATCGAGAACGCATTTTTTTTCCAATAATCAATGGCTCTCTGTTTTTATAAACGAGGGCTTTATAAACAATTGTCAATTAAGCACGTTAGCAAGACAAAAAAATTTAATTATTCCTTGGGACTCCATTTCCTCAACTGAAAAACACATCCAACAAGTAATGGAGGCTAGACTGGATCACGATATTGCGCACGGACTTACACTTTCTAAAAAGACAAATAAACATATAATAATGGTTGCTCTCGGAACGAACAAAGGAAATACAAACTTTATTTCGTCTTTGATAGATCACCAAATGTTTTTGAAAAAAACACTTGGTGAGATTAGTCAAATAGTTTTTGAAAGGGAAAGTTAATTTATAACATGGAGGGTATTTTTTGGTGTTCAACTTCATTCTTATCTAACGTTTTAACCTGATCCATATTGGGTAACTGAAAAAAACCTTGATTATTTGCCGCAATTTCAACATCAGCTTGGCAATCAATAATAATATTGTTTATATATGCACCTCTGCTAAGAGTCATTATAAATTTTATAGCTCTGACTATATCTAATGTTTCAATTTTTTTTTCGTCAGGAATACCACTTTGACTTGACATGCTAGTTTTTATAGCTCCAGGGGAAATAACCGCCACTTTTATTCCATGTATACTTAATTGTTGATTTAGAGCATTACTATACGCCACCAAGGCTGCTTTTGTGGCAGCGTACCCACCAAAATTAGCTCTAGGCGAACTCGCAGCACGAGAAGAAAGATTAATAATTACCCCATTTTTTTGATTTATCATGACAGGAGCAACCGCCTGCATACAATTTACCGCACCAATAAAATTGGCTTTTAGCATACTATCCAATGCCTCTTGGCTTATTTCTGACGTACCGCTTTTAAAAACACCCGCATTGTTAATTAAAACATCAATCCTTCCTTCTGTGGCTAATATTGAGCAAATAGCTTTATTTATCTCTAGTCTATTTGAAACATCAACAGCAAAAACCAAGGGGCACAGATGAATATCAAGCTGGCATTCTATTTGTAAGGTTTGTGCCAATCTATCTAAACGATCTTTATTTCTTCCAAGAAGTACAACTTTATATTTTTTTTTAGCAAAAAAAAGTGAAATTTCACGCCCAACCCCGCCCGTTGCACCAGTAATTATAGCTATTTTTTTCATAGTTCCTCATATTTTAGTTTGAACGTTTTAATTTAAACGACTTATTAGCACTAATATAATATAACGATTTGTTTTTTTGCAAATTTTAGTTAGGGTAAGGAGGTATTTTGATGATATACAATCATGGGGTGGTTTTATGAATAAAAAATTAGCACGTGTGCCCGCCGTATTAGCGGAAATAGTGCACCTATATTTGATGTTACAAAGTTTACTCAATATCAAAACATCACCTTTAATTTTTACCCAATCAAAGTAACTTTAAAACATATTTAAGAAAACCGATAAAGATGTTGCAATATTAAAAAAATAAACTATAATGAGTATTAATTTTACTTTAAGCAAAAAACCGATTTCTCTTCAGCGAGTTATGGAAACATAAATGGAAAACGAAAAGTCCTCAATTGACACCAATTTTGAAAGCTTTACACGCGCGGTGTATGCTTTAGACTTATCATCGACTCCAACATGTTTTAAATTTTGATTAAAAACTGCTTGATTGGTAGGGTGTCAATTTGCTATAATTAGCATAACAAAACCCGCTAAGGCTATGCTTCATGTATCCTCAAACTGGCGGGTTATTTTTTTATAGGGTGACAATGAAGTTTAACAAGCCTGCCAAAACTATTGAGGAGCAACTTACCCTCCTTGTTGAGCGGGGTTTGACTGTTGAAGATCCCGTCAGTGCAATGCATCATCTTCGTCACCTCAACTATTACCGTCTCGCCGCCTATTGGCTTCCCTTCGAAAGTACTCACTATCCCCATCGCTTTATCGAAAATACCAAATTTGAGCAGGTGTTAAATTATTATTTGTTTGATCGTGAATTACGCATCCTGTTACTGAGTATGATTGAGTTGATTGAAGTTTCCCTCAGAACACAATGGGCTTACCATCTCTCACATCAATATGGCTCGCATGGTTATCTTATCAATACCAAAGCTATGCAGAAAAATAGTCACCGTTTTGAAATGAACTGTCAGTCACTTCAGGAGCAAATTGATCGCAGCGACGAAGAGTTTATTAGGGTCTGTTGACAATTGGTTCTTTAGAAGCGAAAAAAGAGAGAATCGAGGAAAAATTGGTTCTTGTTTGAGGCGAATAGCAAGCTATTTAACGAAAA
>JABEVJ010000158.1 GCA_013043985.1 Legionellales bacterium
AAATTGCTTGATTTGCTTATAACTGCATAGAGTATTTTAAAAAATGATGGCGCACTTTATTAAAAATTAAGCGTATTGTGGTGCGGAATGTGAGTTTTATCTTACTTTAACTTTCCTGATATAATACTACTTTTTGTCGCGATCTCAAACGCGGTGACTATATACCCGAAGCGTTTCATATTTAGGGTTTTTGACTTGCTCTTTTCCGCCCTATGAAACGATTAAAACTGCACAATATGAATATTGCTGGTTTTAATCGTTTCATATGACGAAAAATAGCGGCGTCATAAACCCCTAAATATGAAACGCTTCGGGTATAACACTGCAAGATGTACATTTGGAACTGATTACTGTGCCAAGATGCTACTTTTTTGTATTAATTTATTATTGATTATTCTTTTGTATTCAATCGATTTATTTGTTTACCCTCAGCATTAAAATTAGCTAGCCGCAACCAAATTTCCAGTTTATTTTTAATATCCGCCCATTCGCTATCCAAAATGGAAAACCATGCTGTATCTCGATTGTAACCTTTAACCACCATATGTTGGCGGAAAACACCTTCAAAAGTAAATCCTAATCGTTTGGCAGCTTGGATTGATGGTTCATTCAATGTATTGCATTTCCATTCATACCTGCGATAACCAAGATCAAAAGCATATTTCATCATCAAGTACATGGCTTCCGTCGCTGCGGGTGTTTTTTTCAAATCAGCAGAAAAATGCAGGTGCCCGATCTCAATCACACCCTGATCAGGCGTTATCCGCAAATAACCTGCTATTCCAATTGGTTGTGAATACATATCGCAAATAGCGTATAATTTTGTGCCATTTTCCAAAGTTGTTTTAGCAAGCCACTGAGCAAATTCTTCTTGTGAGTTAAAAGGACCATACGGCAAATAGGTCCATGATTCACCGGAGTTTTCCTTTTGCAGCGCGTTAAATAATTTTTCCACATGTTTATCAAAATCTATTGGAGCAACACTGCACCAATTGCCTTGCAAAATTGACTCGTTTGGCCATCTGGCGACCTCCCAGTCTGATAATGCCACACTCATTTTTTGTCCAAAATTATTTTTTTGACTCATTAATTATCTCCATTTTTGTTATTGAGTTTAACAAGTCCAGCCAGGTACTTAAAGCATACTCAATAGCCCGCTCACGAATGGTATGACGATCACCCGTAAAATGAGCTTGATAAACTGATAAAACTCCCTTAGCGCGTGCTGCCCATGCTATCCAAACTAAACCTACTGGTTTTTGCGCTGATCCTCCGTCCGGGCCTGCAATACCGCTAATTGCTACGCTATAATCAGCAGAACTTCTTTCCAGGGCTCCAACTGCCATCGCACAAACAACTTCTTTACTGACAGCACCTACTTGCGATAGCAATGCCTCTGGTACACCTAACATTTCACATTTTGAAATATTACTATATGTGACAAAAGCACGATCAAACCATTTAGAGCTTCCTGGTACTTCAGTGATGATTTTTGCAACCCCACCACCTGTACAAGATTCTGCAGTTACACAGATTGCATTCAACTGCAATAATACAGCACCCAGTTTTTCAGCCAAAGCATAGACGGACATCTTCATGCTATTAATGCTCCTTTTTTAATACGCATTCCATCCATAAAAAGGTGGAATTATCTCTTAACTGGACGATTTATTTCAATTATATTAAACTTCCCTCGACAAACATCTTAAAAGAATACAAAAGGCTAAAAAATAAATATGACTCGTGAAACTGAATTATTAATCCTCTGTCATAATAACATGATAGAAATCGCCAATCTAATCAAAGATAAAATTGTCAATGTGCATTTAGCTGTTCCGTTACAAACAGACATAATTGGTCTGACACCTGAAGCTCAGTATCATGTCCTTTGCAGAGAACTTATTGAACAACAAGCCATGAGCAATAGTCTACAGGCACGATATTGGCCGATATTAGCAACACTCCTTTTTATGACTTTATTTCATCATAAGGATGTAGTTGGTAATTTTATTCCTATCGTAACTGTCACTTTATTTGCAGCCACCCTTTTACTATCATTAGAAAAAAACTTTGGTTATTCACCAGCAAGCGATGTATTTATTACTGTTTTTGGAAAAGGCGCAGCCAAAAATGCCAGCAAACTTAATAATAAGTGTAAGCAGGTAGTAACCAAGGCTGATAACTCAATGCAAGGATTTATGCCCTTATTATATTCGCATACGAGAGCAACTTTTTTTCAATCGACTACTATATCCTATTTTATGCAACATGCAATTAATCAAGGACTATTTAGCCTGGATCACAATGTGTTCGATTGTGTTGGAGCTTCCGCGCTGCTGATACTAAAGTTAATAGATACAAAAATTTATCAAAATTATAAAATAGAACGTTTTTATCGAATAGGCCAAACTAAATTTCCTCATAGTTTTGTGGTTGTAAATCGTGAAGCAGGAGACTGTCATGATATCTTTTCATGGAATGATGATGCATTAGCTGTTTGTGCTTGGTATGGTGTATGTCTTTCTGCTAAAGAGATAAAAACAGATCCTGATTTACTTAAAAAGTATTTATTATTAGATCCAAAAACATGTTCCGCGGATGAAGTTAATCCTCAAAAAAAATTGGCGCCAGAGTATATTTATGCTACTTTGGAATTTAAAAAGAAATTTAACAAGATTGCGGAAGAAAATGGCAGCTTAAGAACGGATTTACTCACAAAAACTCATTTTTTATGATGATAAAAATTGGAGGTTACAGTAACATCTATACTCGAAACGTTTCATATTTAGGGATTTATAACGCCGCTATTTTTTGTCCACATTTAAGGAGCCATCATGTCAATAATATCCAGGATAACCGCGAAATTTTACGATAAAATAATGCAGGATGCAGAAATGAGAGGTCTCCAAAATTGGCGGGCTGAATTATTAAGCAACGCGACTGGAGTTACCCTTGAAATCGGTGCTGGCACTGGCAGCAATCTCCAATATTATCCTGATACTATCAGCAAGCTAATACTGCTTGAACCCGACCCGCATATGCGTCGTCAGTTATCATTAAAATTGCCCGCAAATAGTCCATATTCTATTGAGTTATTAACGGGTAAAGCCGAATCCATCCTATTACCAGATGCCATCTTCAATACCGTGATATGCGCGTTGGTTCTATGCTCTGTTAAAAATATCGAGAAAACACTTTCAGAATTACATCGTGTTCTTGTGCCCGGTGGCAAACTGATTTTTATTGAACATATTGCAGCAACCAACAACTCCCATAGACTTAAATGGCAACGTCGTATTGAGCCTCTCTGGAAAGTTATAGCCTCTGGCTGCCACTTAACTCGCTCCACAGAGGAACAGCTGATCCAGGCTGGTTTTGTGATAAAGGATATCACCAGAGAAAGTATGCGAGGTGTTCCACCCATTGTACGCCCTAGTATTCGAGGGGTAGCCGTGAAACAATGAACGTTCACTGATGATAACGACATTCCTGTGTTAACCCGCCATACCCATACACGGTTGCTTTCGCATCTTGAATATAGACGTAGCTTGTTTGATGAATATCACCTAATAAAAGTGAGAGTGAATCAAATATTGCTTTGATATATTCTGCTTTTTGATCTTTGGTATTTGTTTCATCGGTAAGCGTAATATCAAGATAAAAGCTATTTTTACCCAAATCACTTAGCGAACTACCACCAATAATCCAATTATCTGGATCAACAAAATCAATCACCAATGAAATGAGTTCCGGTTTTTTTTTCAAAACATTGCTTGTCACTGCGGAAATTATTTCTGAACAGGCTTTTATCATTTTATCAGATTTTTTCATGCTGATTTTTAGGTTAACAAAGGGCATTTTTTTCTCCCATTTTAAGTTTAAATTTTAATATAATTTATCATTAACTATGGCATATTGATTACACGGACGATCCACTCACGCAATATTTTTGTTAACTTATCCGGTTGTTCAAGAGGAGTCATGTGACCAGATTCTTGAATGACTTGAAATTCTGCATTAGGTATTGCACTTGCCGTTGATTTACTATCAGCAAGAGTAACTAGCTTATCATCAGAGCCAGCGATGATCAGTACCGGGCAGGAAATTTTGGCAATGTCTTCAAATCGTTTGACACGATTCAAGGTGGCCTGTTGTTGTCTCAAAAATACAGCATCTCCTGCTGTATTTGCCATATCCTCAATCAGGTTTACCAGATCAATATCTCCATAATGCTTAGGCGAAATATATTGGCGTAATGCATTACCTGTCATGACCGTGGCTTTTCCCTCTCGCACGGCCTTCATTAATTTGATGTAGGTTTGCTTTTCTTCCTCTGTAAATCCTTTTGCACTGAAGCCCGCTAAAACCAAACCTCTAACTCGCTCTGGGTATTTTAAAATAAATTCTTGTGCAACATAACCACCCAGTGAAAATCCAGCTAATAAAAAAGGAACCTTACAGCTATGCCCTACAGCTGACAACATGTCATCCAGTGTTTCACAATAGCGTAAATCAACGCAAATTGGCTGAATAATATCACTAAGTTGTGTCATTTGCTGTTGCCATACACGCTGATCACAAAGTTTTCCAGGTAAAAAAACCATTACTGGTTTTTCAACATGATCTTGTATATCCATAACAGTTTCTATCCTTAACGAAGGTTTCAAGTACCGATAAGACTTTATGGCGTTTTAGCATCCAAAAGAATGAATGCCATCCGGCAAGTTTTGTTGCTGCGATTACTCCAGGCATGATTGGTCGCGCATTGTATTGCAACATCTCCTACCGACATCAAATGCTCAGACTCATCCAAGAGTAAATAAATTTCACCCTCAAGAACGATTGCATAATCAAGTGTCGTGGTACGATGCATGAAAGGATGCCCAGTGACTTTGTGACTATCAGCACAAGAACTGGCATCCATTGCATTAAACGCTTCATCGCGGAATGATGCAGAAACTTTATCAATATAAGTTTCCTCCGGTGGAAAATCAACGATTCGGAAAATACTCCCTGATGCAGAAGGAACGAGGCCTTTGATATCACGAGCAGGATCGCGATCTGGTAAAATATCCACCGGAGATTGCCCTGTTGCCCAAAGATTAATTAAGGCTAATTCAGGAGCAATTGCCAAAGGGCGCAAGACACAATCTGCTTGCATATCATCAGCCAAAACTGATTTCCCATGCTCATTGTGACCTGTCACTAATCTGCGTATAGATCGCGTCATCATTTATTTCCTTTTCAAAATGGTTAAAAAATTAGATACGTTCTCATCAAAAAAACATCATAATAATAACAACTACAAACACAAAATCGGAACAAAGTTGTCACAAGACGCCTCCGACGTACATAGTAGACCTACCTACCGATTAATTCTTTCAGATCACGATTTTTGATGACTAACCATAAGGTTATCAGAGCCATCAAAATAAATCCAAGAATAATGATCCCGACTGATTGAAATGAGCCATTGTAAATATAACCTGCCAACTGAAGTGAGAGTGCTGTCAGAATAAGACGAGACCCTTGTTGTACCGCAGACACCTTGCCTTTTGCTTCAGGCAGGATGTTAAGTGATAAAGGGTAGAGCAGCGTCGATGGAATAATCTGCCCGATAATAAAGGGGAGAAAAGTGAGCGTAATCAAAAGTGGGTTATGGCTATTAATCAAGGTAACAATACCCATGCAGATTAAACTGATGATAAAGATTTTAGCTGTAAAATGAAGCATTTTCATTTGGTTAAAACGATGGATAATCAACCCAAAACCTAAGCTTCCCAAACCAAACACCAAGGCAAATATACCTTGATAATATCCAAAATGAGCGAGACTCACGCCTAAATTTTTCATATAGAGTAAAGGTGACATACCAACAAATATCCAATAAGGTATACACATTAATACAATATGGGTTATTAACAGCAGCAACGGCTTTGATTGAAACAGGGGAACATACCCACGCCATGAAAGTGTTTCCTTTTTCTCTGGCAAGGGATGGTGCGGAATAAAACACGTGGTGACAATCAAGGTCAACAACCCCAAAAATAGCAGTGCTATAAAGTTGCCCTGCCAGTGAAAATACAGGGCGACATAGCTACCGACAACAGGGGCAAAACCGACTGACATATTCATTAAACCATTGAGCATCGCCATCAAGTACTGTTGCTTTTTAAGCGAGTAGGCATCAGCAATAATTAAAAAACTGAGAATTGCGGGCGCCGCAATACCGACTCCTTGGAGAAATCGCCCCATGAAAAGGAAGGGGTAAGACCTTGCCCAGGGGCAAAGCAGACTGCCAAGTGTAAAAATACCCAATCCTAATAAGATAATCGGTTTGCGACCATATCTATCAGTCAAACCACCCACAAAAAACAAACTTAAACAATAACCGATAAAATTGATAGACAACAACGCCTCAACCCAAAAAGGCGATAAATTAAACTGGCTTTGTAGGGCAGGAAAGCTCGGAACAAAGAGATCGAACTCCATCCCTGCCAAAAGATCCATCAAAATGACAGCAACCAAAAGCATCGGTTTTCCTCTAACAAATTATTTTTTTTTACAATGTAACTCTTGACGGGCAATCGCTGCCACTGTTAGTGACAATTCAGGACTTGTTCCATCTTCCAGATGCCATGAAGCTGATAATGCAGAATACACGAATATCCATTTTAATAAACGGATATAATCAATATCTGCCCATTGTGTAATGAGCATCGCCTGCTCTTTCAGTCGATGAGGTTTTGTGGCAATTTGAAAGGTGGGATTGCATAAAATATTAGCAAAATCAAATATGCGCTCACCCACCAGGCCTTTTGGATCGATAACTTGCCAGCCATGCTCGCCAAAATCCAGTACATTGCCATGATGAATATCGCCATGCAATGCTGTCACATCCTGTTGATTCTTTAAAAGTTCCTGCGATACTAACCAAGCTTCCTGAAATAAACCACCATGCTGATTGGCCATCGGCTCTAATGCTCTGAACCAGATATTTAAAGGTACAAGCTCAGAGGGTAAAGACAGATTGTGCGATTGATGTAATTTATTCACAACATGACAAATAATATGCGTAGCTTCGCTGTCCTGCCCTTCTGTTGCCATGGTGACAAGCGAGCGGTTTCCCAGCGCACGCTCCATTAAAATAACTGCATTTTCATGCTCAAATACCTGAACCGCTCCCTGTCCATGCCAAAATAATAACAGCAGGAAGCCTCTTTGCTCTTCCTCTGTTTTGGCAATTTTTAACATGGCAGGTTTCCCCTGATAACGAACAGGCAATAACTCACTGCTTGGCGTTATAATCGGTTCACCATCGGGTTGTAGGCTCCATTTAATCAGGTAAGGATAAAAATCGTTCACATTCATCAGCTCCCGATGGGTATAGCTTTTTTGATGAGTTCCCGTAACCAAACATGCGCTGGATCATTCTGCATTCTGGCATGCCAATACATGTTAGCATGGTAATTTCGAAGTTTATAGGGTGTTTCTCGCATTGCCAACCCTAATGGTTCAAGAAAAGGCTCTGCCAGTTTTTTAACGGTATTTGTCATGAGCAAAGTTTGGGGCAGAGTCTGTAAGGCTATCAAGGTATGGGGCGTCATGAGACTGACCTTGACGGTATGCCCCTTTTTTTTGAGCATATCGACAATAAAATTGCCCTCTGGTTGACTTTCCAGCGCAACAAACACCTGTGGGTAAGTCAACATTTTTTCAACACTGAATGTTTTTAAGGCAAAAGCAGGATGTTTTTTATCCGCCACAATGACACCTTCATCAGTAAATAAACTTGTCATTTTTAAACTGCTTGGTACAGAACGAAAATCTCCTAATACCAAATCCAGTTGCGTTTCTTCAAACGGTCTTAAGCTGTCAAGATGATTGACTGCATGTTGCACAATTTTGATATTTGGAGCAATAGTTCCCGCTATTTTCATTAAATTGGGCAACAATACAAAAGCGATATAATCCGACATACCAATATGAAAAGTACGGGTACTGTGAATTGGCTCAAAAGGCGCATGGGCAATAAAAAGCGTTTCCATTTGACGCATTGCCTCTTGAACGGGTAGCCTTAATTCTTCGGCAAAATTGGTCAGGCTCATACGACCTTGTGCGCCTCTAACCAACAAATCATCGTGATACATTTTTCTTAGTTGATTCAAGGAAACGCTCATGGCAGATTGTGTTACACCCACTTTATCACCTGCTTTTGATACGTTTTGTTCCAAAAGCAGAGCATCCAGTGCTTTCAAGAGATTGAAATTGATGTTTAACATATGAATTTTCTCAATAGTGATTATTAATTGAATGAATTTGATTAATTATACAATTAATATACAATAAGGTAAATAAAAATGAAGAGGTAGAAACAAAATGACTGATATGCAGCAAATGCGCTACTATAAACTGAGAACTCCGCAGATCTCGTTTTCAAGCATTTTCATCCCCGAGTTCAAGAACTCCTTTTTGCATCATTTTTGCAAACCTCATAATTTCCTTGAGTT
>JABEVJ010000159.1 GCA_013043985.1 Legionellales bacterium
ATTTGAGGCGAATAGCAAGCTATTTAACGAGAATAAGAACAAATTTTTACCGATTATTCTCTTTTTGCAGCCAAAGAACCAATTGTCAACAGACCCTAAGGATATGCTCTTGATTCAGGAAGATGGAACTTTCCACTATTGGAACAACAAATGACAAAACAAAATTATCGATACAAACGTGTCATCGGAGCCTGGACAATGTTATTTAGTGCTGTGAGTGCTATTATTGGCTCTGGATGGCTATTTAGCAGTTATTACAGTAGTCAGATGGCCGGACCTGCGGCAGTGATATCGTGGGTAATCGCCTCTATTTTAATTGTATTCATCGCATTGCCCTTTGCCGAAATTTCCAGTTTGCTCCCTTTACCTGGTGGAAGCTCCCATCTGCCCAATATTACTCATGGTATTCTGGTGAGTGTCGTTTTTAGCTGGATCAGTTGGTTGACACTGGCGGTGTTACCAGCGATTGAGGTACAAGCAGTTTTACAATATGCCTCATACTTTTTCCCCTGGCTGTCCAGCAATCCCAACGATATCAGTACTTCGCTCAGTCTGCCTGGTTATGGCGTTGCCCTTGGCTTGTTATTCGCCTTCAGTATTGCCAACATTTATTCTTTGCGTCTGGTAATGCGATTTAATAATGCGATTGCTATCTGGAAAATTATTATTCCCGTTTTAGCTGGTTTGACGCTCATCATATTAAGTTTTCATGCGGAAAATTTTCATCAAACAGCAGGATTTATGCCCGCTGGCTGGCAAGGTGTATTTGGAGCCATTGCCACTGGGGGAATTATTTTCGCTTTTAATGGCTTTAAGAATGTAGTTGAGTTGGCAGGTGAAGCCAAAAATCCCAATACAACCATTCCTTTTGCTCTCATTGGTAGTATTTTGGTTTGTCTGGCGATTTATTTATTACTACAGGTTGCTTTTATCGGTGCGGTTCCTCAAGCTGCGCTTGCACATGGCTGGGCATTGATTAGTTTTGCCAAAGCCTCCAGCCCTCTGGTCACTTTGCTGGCAATGACAGGCAGTGTGTTTATTTTAGGGGTACTGTATGTTGATACATTGGTTGCTCCCTTGGGCGCTGGCTTGATGTATATGACAACGAGCTCCAGAACACTTCAGGCAATGAGTCGTAATGGTCAAATGCCTCAGGTTTTGATGAAGGTGAACAGTAGCGGGGTGCCCGTTACTGCCATTTTACTGAATTTCGCCCTCGGTTTTGTTTTCTTTTTCCCTTTTCCTGGCTGGAAACTGATGGTTGATTTTATCAGTTCACTCATGGCATTTTCCTACGTTCTAGGGCCTGTTTGTTTATTGGCTTTACGTTATCAAATGTCGGAACAAAAACGGCCATTCAAGCTGCCTTTTGGTAAGCTATGGTCTTTTTGGGCACTTTATATTTGTACGATGGTTGGGTATTGGACGGGTTGGCATGTGATATTCAAATTGGTGTTTTTTATCGCATTTGCTGTCGTTTTTTATCTTGTTTTTCGTTTCTTTTCGAAAGAGGCTCAAAAAGTTCCTCTGGATATCAAATCTTCTTTATGGATGTTTATTTATTTTGGGGGGCTAACGATAGTTTCTTATTTAGGAAGCTTTGGTGGCGGCACAGGACAGTTGAAATTTGGTTCTGATTTTATTGTGCTGGCTATTTTAACTGTAGTCTCGCTTTGTGTTGCCACAAAATATCGAGTTTCGGATGAAGAGGTAAAGGAAAGAGCCGCAGCGATATTGGGAGATGGTTAGAGCCAACATTGGAGTTTAGTGCTGCATCAGCGACAATTGAACGGTGCTATTATTAATAGTCCTGATACAGGGCAATCGCATCTAAATTTGTTATGGTTCCGAACTTCAAAACCATATCTGTTGTCATTTTCAATTTCAAGACCGGAACAAATTTAGATGCGATTGCCCTGGTCCTGATAAGATATGCCTTGATCTTGGCTCATTTTTTTGGTATAAACACAAACCGTTTAAGATTTGTCTGCAGAGCCTATATTCCTACGAGGAGTATTAAGAGGCGATCTGCGCTAAAAGTTATGATTGGAGTAATATAAAATGTCCAGAGTCTGTGATGTCACCGGTGTTGGGCCGATGTCAGGTAATAATGTATCTCATGCTAATAATCGTACACGTCGTCGTTTTGAAGTCAACTTACATACGCGTCGTATTTTTGTACCGTCTGAAAATCGTTGGGTTACTCTGCGCGTTAGCTGTCGCGGTTTACGAACAATTGATAAGAAAGGTATTGAAGCAGTTTTAGCTGATATCCGTAAGCGTGCTGCCAAAGGCAAATGTGGCGCTTAAGTGTGTTGCAAAACGCAAATCTGACAAATTAAGCATATTAAGGAGCCGAAGAAATCATGGCTAAAAAAATACGTGATAAAATTAAATTAGAATCTACAGCAGGCACAGGTCATTATTATACGACTGACAAAAATAAAAAGACAACGCCGGGCAAGCTTGAGTTTATGAAGTATGATCCTGTTGTACGTAAGCATGTTATGTATAAAGAAGGCAAGATTAAGTAGTTAGTTTTTTCATGTTACGCGACGGTACTATTAAGTTGCTGTTGCGTAATGTGAAAATGACAGCCAATATCAAAAAACGCTCGTCATTGCGAGGAGTTTACGACGAAGCAATCCAGAATAATTATAAGTGTCAAGTCCTTGATTTTACGCTCTTTCTACTGGATTGCTTCGTCGCTGCGCTTCCTCGCAATGACGAGCGCTTCTCGTTCTGTATTGCCAATTTCTCATTACGCGACAGCGACTATTTGCTGTCGTGTAATGAGTTCAACAGACCCTACTCACTTCCCGTCGAACGCGACAACAAAATGGTAACAGCTTCTTCCGCTGAGTAAGTTCCAAGTAAAACCCGATATACCTGCTCTGTTATTGGCATTTCAATGCCATGTCTTTTTGCCAGATGATAAACATAATCCGCCGCAGCTCTGCCCTCCACAACTTGCCCGATTTGAGCGATTGCCGCCTCAGGGGTTTCACCCCGGCCAAGTGCTAAACCAAATCGACGGTTACGGGACTTATCATCCGTGCAGGTTAATACCAGATCGCCTAATCCAGCTAAACCCATCAATGTTTCTGTTTTTGCGCCAAGCGCAAGACCCAAACGCAAGAGTTCGGTTAATCCGCGAGTAATCAATGCACTGCGCGCATTGGCTCCAAAACCTAGGCCATCAGAAATGCCCGTTGCAATAGCGAGTACATTTTTAACCGCACCACCCAATTGTGCCCCGATCAAGTCTGGGCTGGTGTAAATACGAAGACGTGGACTACCGAGTATGGATGCAACAGCGTTGGCATGAGTAAGCTCGTCAGAAGCTGCAAGAATAGCGGTGGGTAGCTCAGCCGCAACTTCAACTGCGAAAGAGGGTCCTGCAATGACAACTTTAGGGGTGTCCTGTCCGATGATAGCTTGAACCGATTCATGCAAAAAATTACCGTCAGATGAAAGCCCTTTTGTTGCCCAGGCAATAATCAGGCCTGGGCGATAATAAGGTGAAATTTGTTGTAAACAGCTCTTAAAAACGTGACTGGGAACCACTAAAAACAATAAACCGCAATCACGCATCGCTATCTCTAAATCCGAAGTGATAACTAAATTGGGGGGGAGTGTTACCATCGGCAAATAACGCATATTACATCGCGTTAGCGTCATTTGCGTTGCCTGTGTTGGATCTTTGGCGTACAAGGTGACCCGTGGGTGATGCCTCGCTAATTGAAGAGCGATAGCGGTGCCCCATGAGCCAGCCCCTATGACGGTAAGATTTTTAGTTACCATTTTTAATGTTGTGTTTCAGCATCAGCATCAGCATCAACAGCAACGGATTCAGGTTGCTTAGCTTGCTGAGCTTTATGTTGCTGATAAGCTGCATCAAAGTTGACAGGAGCAAGTTGAACAGGAGGGAATCCACCATGCATACTCAAACTGGAAATGGCTTCTCTTGCATAAGGAAAGAGAATGCTTGGGCAATAACTACCCACGATTGGATCAAGTTGTTCTTGAGTCGCACCATGAATAGCAAAAATCCCTGCTTGCTGAATATCGATTAAAAAAGCAGTTTTTTGATTGAGTTTTGCGGTAACAATAATACGCAGTACAACTTCGTGTGTATCAGCTCCAATTTGTTGACTTCGATTTTGAATCTCAATGTCAATTTGCGGTTTCCATTCTTCGAGAAATACTTGAGGAGCATTAGGTGCTTCAAATGAAGAGTCTTTCAAATAAATACGTTGGATAACCAAGCCCAGCTCATTGGGGGGTGTTACATTTTGAGGAGCATTTTGTTGTTCAGTCATGAGAAAATCCTTAAGTAAAAATTAGCTTTGAAGTAGACGATCGAGTTCACCGCTTCGTTCAAGAGTATATAAATCATCACAGCCGCCAATGGCTTGCTCATTGATGAAAATTTGTGGCACAGTACGCCGACCGCTTAATTCTATCATTTTAGTACGCATGAGATCATCTTCATCAACAAAAATTTCAGTATAAGAAATTCCTTTTCTATCCAATAATTGTTTGGCTTGGACACAATACGGGCATGTTTTGGTAGAGTAGATAGTTACATTTGCCATGTTAATTCTCCGTGTGAAGCCAACAGACCCTATTTGTCGAGTGGCATATTATCATTTCGCCATGCAGTGATTCCACCGCCCAAATAATAAACATTTAAACCTTGTTTTTTAAGAGCTTGTGCCTGTTTTTGAGATTGCTGCCCATTGCCGCAGACGAGAACAACTGTTTTCGATTTGTCCAGCTCATTTATTTTTTTGAGTAGGTCAGTGGATGGAATATTTTTGGAACCGATAATTTTTCCGGCGCGGTAATCCGTTTTTTCACGGATATCAATAACACTGGCTTGATCATGATTCATCATTTGTACCAGTTTCTGAGAGGAGCAGCGTGATGCGGCACTCCATTGAGCGTGAACCTCGTTCGCGATAAGAAGCACAAGCACAACCAGCAATGCAATGAACAGCAAGCTGTGAGCCATAAAAAACTGAATATATTCTGTCATAGTTATCATCTCTTAATACAAAAAAAACAGACAGCAGTATATCATCTAATTTATACTGCTGATAATCATTTTTGAAGAGAATAGCCAAATGATCAAATGTCCAAAGCCCATGTTGCTTATCGTATTAGACGGTTGGGGATATCGCACCGACCCTCTATATAATGCCATTGCCAGCGCGCATAAACCCAATTGGGATAGGCTGAATGATACCTATCCTCACACCGTCATTAAGGGTTCGGGTACTTGTGTTGGCCTGCCTGTTGGTCAAATGGGCAATTCAGAAGTTGGTCATGTTAATCTGGGTTTAGGACGCATTGTTCGTCAGGATTACACGCGGATAGGCGAGGCTTTAGATTCTGGGGCATTTTTTCGCAATGACATCTTAATCCAATCGGTGTTGCAAGCCATAACGAATAATAAAACACTGCATGTTTTGGGCTTATTGTCGCCAGGGGGTGTACATAGCCATGAAGATCATTTTTTTGCGTTTATTAAATTAGCAGGTCAATTAGGTTTGAAAAAGCTTGCTGTCCATGCCTTTTTAGATGGCAGAGATACCCCGCCACAAAGTGCTGCTGCTTCATTGGAAAAATTAGAAGAAGTATTAAAAGAGGCCGGTACTGGTAAAATTGCCTCAGTTTGTGGACGCTATTATGCAATGGACAGAGATAAGCGATGGGATAGGGTAAAAAAAGCTTATGATATGTTGATCAGCGGTGCTGGTGCATATCGTGCTGACTCAGCTTTGCTTGCACTTGCAGAGTCCTATGAGCGAGGTGAAACAGATGAATTTGTTGCTCCAACGTTGATTCAGCCAGAAAATGAATCGTGTTGCCTGATTGAAGCAGGAGATGTAGTCGTTTTTATGAATTTTCGAGCAGATCGTGCGCGTGAATTGTCTAATGCCCTGACGCAAAACCATTTTGAAGGTTTTGATAGAGGGCAATGGCCCAAGTTAGAGCTTTTTGTGACGTTAACTCAATATGCGAAGGATATGCCAGCTCAGGTAGCATTTTCGCCACAATCCTTATCGAAAGGCTTAGGTGAAATTATTTCGGCACACGGTTTGAAGCAATTACGCATAGCAGAAACGGAAAAATATGCACACGTTACTTTTTTCTTTAATGGTGGCACAGAAACGGTTTATCCAGGTGAGGATCGCATTTTAATTCCCTCTCCTCATGTGGCTACCTATGATTTGCAGCCTGAAATGAGCGCATATCCACTGACAGAACAATTGGTTTCTGCGATCAAATCCGAGCACTATGATTTAATAGTCTGCAATTTTGCCAATCCTGATATGGTCGGACACACTGGCAATTTTGATGCAGCTATCAAAGCCATCGAGACAATTGATGTTTGTTTAGGCCGCATTTATCAGGCGCTCATTGAGGTAGGTGGCGAAATGTTGATCACAGCGGATCATGGTAATGCGGAATGTATGTTTGATGAAAAAACAGCACAGCCGCATACTGCGCATACAAATGCACCAGTTCCGCTTATTTATGTAGGTACACGAGCGAAATTTATCGTAGAAGATGGTAAACTCGCCGATGTAGCTCCTACTTTGTTATATTTGATGGGGCTTGAGATTCCGTCTGAAATGGAAGGAAATATTCTCTTAAAATAGAGTGCCTAGTGCCCCGTCAACTTTCAATCTTAGGGTAGGCGCAAGCGAGAGAGGCGAGGGAGTGTATATCGAATACATGACCGATGCCGAGCGAGCTTACAACAAACCCTAAGATCGAAAGTTGACAGAGCACTAGCCTAAATTGAAATTTGGCAAGGCAGTAGGAGCATAAATGCGGTTTTTAATTTCACTCATACTACTTTTTACGCTTTGTACATCTATGGATGTTCAAGCCAGGAGTGAATCTAATGATATGAATAGACAATTAAAAACCGTTGATAGTCAGATTGATTCTGTGCAAAAAACCCTGTCGCAGAATCAAGTTGATCAAAATAAATTGGAAAAAGAACTTCAGTCACTTGAAATAACAATCGGTGAGCTGAGTCAAAGCCTAGGGCAGATCAATAAACAAATCGAGTTGCAAAAGACTAAGCTTGTTCTATTGCAGCAACAACAATTAATATATCAACAACAATTAACTACCGAGCAAAATGCTTTTGCCTCACAGATTCGCTCAGCTTATTTCATGGGGCAGCAAAATTATCTGAAATTATTATTAAATCAGGAAAATCCAGTTGATATCACTCGCAACATGACTTATTTTCAGTATTTGAATCATCATCGTCTGGCACTGATTGCTGGATTAAATACGACTTTAAGCCAATTGGCTTCCAACCAAACAAAAATTGAGCAACAAACGCAGTCTTTGGAGTATCTACGTCATCAGCAAGACCAGCAAAAGAAACAGTTGGTACGTGGTCAACAAGCGCGCGTACGGCTATTGGCGCGTTTAAGTCAGCAAATAAATACGAATACACAACAATTAAAAGCGCTTGAAGGAAATAAAAAGAATTTACAGCATTTAATAGAAACATTGCGACGAGAGGCAAGCCAAAGTGTTGCACCATCAATGCCTGTTCCGTTTGCACAGATGCGCGGCCACTTGCCGTGGCCAACACACGGCTCCGTTATTATGCATTATAATACACCGATTGAAGGAAGTGATTTAAATTCCAATGGCGTTATTATAAAAGCACCGGAAGGACAAAATGTATATGCGATTTATCCAGGGCGTGTTATGTTTGCTGGGTGGTTAAAGGGTTTTGGCTTGCTGATGATTATTGATCATGGAGGAGGATATATGTCTCTGTACGGTCGTAATCAAAGTTTATTTAAAAAAGTGGGTCAGGATATTAATGCAGGTGATTTAGTTGCACAAGTCGGTGACACAGGTGGTTATAACCAGAGCGGATTATATTTTGAAATCCGTTATGATGGCCAGCCTGTCAATCCTGAGCAGTGGTGTCATTAATAATACTCAAAACTCCTGTGTTTTGAGTATAAGGAGTAACGAATGAAGTTTAAAATAAGTACTATATGGATGAGCGCCATTTTGTTTGGTTCAATGACAGCCCTTGGAGCAACGCAACCCATCCAGACAAATACAAATGTGCAAACAAAGACCTCGCCAGTACAATCACTTCCTGTTGAAGATGTACAACGTTTTACCGCAGCCATTGCCGATGTCAAAAAATATTACGTTGAAGATGTCAGCGATGATAAGTTATTCAATAATGCACTGCAAGGCATGATGACAGGGTTGGATCCACACTCGACCTATCTGGATATCGAGGATTATGCAACATTGAACTCAGCAACCACAGGAGAGTTTGGGGGATTAGGAATTGAAATTGGCAGTGAGCAGGGTTATATTCTCGTCGTCAGTCCCATTGATGATACTCCTGCTCAAAAAGCCGGGCTTAAACCTGGCGATTATATTATTAAAATTGACAATCAACCTGTACAAGACATGAATTTGCAAGATGCTGTAGCAAAAATGCGAGGAAAGCCCGGCACCAAAATTGTACTGACCATTTATCGCAAAACTGAAAAAGCGCCCTTCAATGTGACCTTAACACGCGAAATAATTCGAGTTCAAAGTGTGAAGAGCCGTATGCTTGATAACGGCATTGGTTATATTCGAATTAGTCAATTTCAGATGCCCACTATCGATGATTTAAATGCCTCATTAAAAAAATTAAAAGCACAAAATAGTGGAAAAAATCTCAGTGGTTTGGTGCTTGATTTGCGTAATAACCCAGGCGGGTTACTGGATGCAGCAGTGGGTGTTTCTGATGCATTTTTGGATAGTAAAAAACTGGGTAAAAATGACTTAATTGTCTATACAAAAGGTCGGATTAAAGGTTCACAGCTTGAAGCTCATGCCACCCCGGGGGATTTGTTGAATGGAGCACCGATTGTCGTATTAGTTAATGGCGGTTCTGCGTCTGCTTCCGAAATTGTAGCAGGAGCATTACAAGATCAACGACGCGCGATCATTATGGGTACTCAGACTTTTGGTAAAGGATCGGTACAAACGGTCATTCCATTAGATGAGCAGACAGCGATAAAAATCACCACTGCACTTTATTATACGCCAGACGGCCGCTCGATTCAGGCAAAAGGGATTACACCGGATGTGGTGGTTGATATGATGGAAGTGAAAGCAGATAAAAATAACGATAATCTCAATATGATTATCATCAAAGAGCAGGATTTGGCATCCCATTTGGCAAATGGCAATCAAAGTCCGCAAGGTAAAGCAGGTCCAGAAATAGTTAATGCGGAACAGACGACGGCAGCGCCGGTGGTTGATAATCAAGATACAGGAAAAGGTACTCAACCCTTAGCTGTGACGGATTATCAATTGAACGAAGCCTTAAATTTATTAAAAGGCTTAAAAGCGATCACCAGGGATCAGGAGGCGGCAAGTTGAGTATATCTAAATAATCGTCCAGTCATTGGTAAAAGGAATTTTTTGTTGCGAACTTATTTCGTACCGATTTATAAGCAAATAACATGGACATTCTTATGTTTATTAGTGCTTCTGTCTGCGTGCCAACATTATACGCCTCAACCTTTATCAAATCAGATTCATTTTTCTTCTTTGCAGTCAGAAAAACTTACCATTGCTACGACCACTTTCCCTTTTCAAGGGCAAGCTATCCGCACAGTCAAGCCCTCTGAAAAATGGGGTAGACAGGATATCGCGTTACTAGCCGTGATTAATAATCCTGCATTGAATTTGATAAGAGATGATGCAAAGGTGAGCAGCGCCCAGGCCTTTGCTGCAGGATTGTTGCCTGATCCCAAAATTGAAGGAGCACAGGATTTTCCTTATGGGTCACCTCCACCGGGGAGTACAACGGGTTATCTTATCGGCCCTACCTATGATTACATGTCTTCGCTACTAAGTTATTCAGCAAATAAAGCGGCTAGCAGTGCAACACAAAAACAAGTGAATTTAACTGTTTTGTGGCAAGAGTGGCAAACTATCAGTCAATCACAAATTTTATATACAAGAACAGTTAGCTTCGGGGAACAGCTAGACTTGTTGAGAAAGCAAAAAAAATTATTAGAAAGAAATTATAAGCAAATCCACTTTTCTTTTGAAAAAGGAAATAGTACCTTGGATGAGGTCGATAGCCAATTGGCTGCACTTAATGGATTAAATCAACAAATGAATGTGATCGTACAACAATACAATCAAAATCAACATGATCTGAATCTGTTTTTAAATTTGCCGCCAGAGACGGTATTGTTACTCAGCAACGATTTAAGTTTTCCTCATCCCGATAAGCAGTATATCGAAGATCATCTTCAAACCTGGTTATCCAAACGAGCGGATATGCTGGCCTTACAAGCAGGATATGAGAGTCAGGACGAACAATTCAGAGCGGCTATTTTAGGCCAGTTTCCAGCAGTTTTGCTAGGATTAAATCTTCAAAGAGGAACCGATGCCCTAAAGAGTTACGGTTATACGTTTTCTCTTGGATTGCCTGTTTTTAATGGGAATAAAGGCAATGTTGCCATTGCCAGAACAACTCGTCAAAAACTCTATGATGATTATCAACAACGTTTAAACACCGCCTACAGTGATATTATTCTTTTGTTGAAACAGCAAGCTTTACTAGAATCAGCAGAGCACAGTTTAAAACAACGGGCAAGTTCTGCAGCTGCGTTGGCTTTAGCTTCAGATCAAGCGTATAAACAGGGAAATATTGATCTAAAAACGTATACAAATGCAAACATGAATGCACTGAGTGCTCGCTTGGAGCTTATTGCATTGCAACAAACTCTTTTAGAGCAGGGGATAGCTTTGCAAACACAGATTGGAAGTAGTGTACCGATGGAGTCTGGTAAAAAATGATAAAAAAAATACTATTTTTCCTTTTATCCAGTTTTATCCTGATGGCATGTCAGAAAGAAAAAACAGTCATTCCTTCCGTTTTAGTCAAAACAGCGCCCATGGAGCAACGCAATTTAAGCGAAACGATTGAAGGTTATGGCTCAGTGGGCGTGAGTTCATCTCAAATATTAACTATTAGTTTGCCCAGTGGGGGGCAGGTAAAAAGCCTGTTCGTTGCTGCAGGTCAAAAAATTAAACGAGGCGAAAATTTAGCTGTTATTTTAACTGATCCATCTAGCTATTTTGCTTATCAACAAGCTGTAAATGCCCTTGCTTCAAACAATAAAGCTTTAAAACAAGTACAAGAATTATTTGATGCAAAATTGGCTACTCGTGCGCAGCTCGCTGCAGCGCAGCAAGCACAACTAGATGCTCAGTCTGATTTGAATTCGCAGATACAGAAAGGTGCTAATCAAATCGAGCAGCATATTAATGCACCATTTGATGGAATCATACTGACTCTCAATGCCGCTGTAGGTGACAGGCTTGCTGCCGGAGCACCGATTTTCAGCATCAGTAAATTCAGCGCAATATCAGTGCAATTAAGTATTGATCCTGCAGAAAGCGTATTTATTCAGCCTCATATGCCAGTTTTGCTTACACCGCTGAACTTGAATGTGCCAGGATTAACGGGCGAAGTGGGTAAGGTCTACGGAATTATCGATCCAGCTACGCAAGGCGTTAATGTGTGGGTAAAATTAAAAAAGGAGAATAATAAGGTGCTTCTGCCAGGAACGGCGGTAGAAGGTCGTATTATTATTCAATCACAAAAAATGTGGACGGTTCCCCGATCTGCCGTCTTAAAAGATAAGTGGGGTTATTATATTTTTCAAGTCAAACTCAAAAAGGCATACAGAGTCAATGTGAAAATGATTTTAGCCGATAAAGATTACATTGGCATTAGTGGCTCTTTTGCTACAAACTCACCCGTTGTCATTGAGGGTAACTACGAGTTGGACAATGAAATGGCTGTTAGAGAATGAATATCATCATTTGGATAAAAACACATAAAAGAAGCATTTTTTTTCTTTTTTTCTGTCTTGCTCTAGCTGGTTGGCTGGCGATGCTGCATATATCTGTTTCACTGTTCCCAGCTACCGATTTTCCAAGAGTCATGATATCACTGGATGCAGGACAACGAACTGTGGAGCAAACCCTCCTGCAGGTGACCGCGCCTGTAGAGGAAGGTTTGAGGCAAATTCCAGGAATACAAGATTTGCGATCGAGTACAGGTCGGGGCAAAGTGGATATTTCCTTGAATTTTAACTGGGGCGTGGACATGAGGGTGATTATATCCCAGGTAAATACAGTGTTGACACAATCGTTGCCTTTTTTACCAGCAGGCACTCAGTTTGATGTCAAGCATATGGATCCTTCGCTGTTCCCCATTTTAGCCTATAGTTTGACATCCGAACGATTAACCGAGGTAGAGTTGAGAGAGCTAGCTCAATATCAATTACGTCCTTTATTAACCACGGTGAATGGCGTTGCAAATGTGATGGTCGTAGGTGGCCAGCAGGCTGAGTATCATATTACGGTGAATGCTCCACGGTTGGCAAGTTATGGATTAACGTTGAATGACCTTACTCAAGCAATAACTGATGCAAATATCAGTGCGGCGGTAGGGCGACTTGAAGCCAATTATCAACTTTATCTGATTGTTGCAAACAATAGTATTTCTACGCAACAAACTTTGGAAAATATTATTCTTCCATCTAAAACACACCAAATTATTACCTTGAAACAAGTAGCTGAAGTTAGCTTGAGCACTGTTCCTCAATGGATAAGGGTTAACTCCAATGGGAAAAGGGCAGTTTTATTACAGGTATTTCAGCAGCCACAAGGTAATAGCATTCAAATTACGCAAGATATTGAGCGTAAACTGGCCAGTTTCAAACAACGTTTGCCTCGAGGCGTTGAATTGATTAAATGGTATGATCAAAGTGAACTGGTGACAGCCTCAGAAAAAAGTGTCAGAGATGCCATCATAACAGGTTTAGTACTGGCAGCTTTAGTGATTTGGTTTTTTTTACGGAATGCTAAAATCACATTAATCGCCATATTGATGGTTCCTGCCTCGCTGGCTGTGACAACCTTAATTCTTTACGGCTTGAATATGAGCCTGAATATTATGACATTAGGCGGAATGGCTGCTGCTGTCGGTTTAATTATTGATGATGCCATTGTCATGATGGAGCAGATTATTCGTCAAATCCGTGCTAAAGGAGAGGTAACGGAGCTGACAATTCTTTCTGCAACAAAAGGGTTTTTTCATCCCTTGTTAGGGTCATCCTTAGCAACGACAATCATCTTTTTGCCATTGGCATTTTTGGGTGGTGTGACAGGTGCATTTTTTAAAGCGCTCTCGATGACGATGGCAACAGCATTAATTTTTTCCTTCTTTTTTGCCTGGTTGGTATTACCGCTTTTGGCAAATTGGTTTCTTAGCGATAAAGATTCTCATGAGAGTGAGGAATCGTTTTTAACCCGTCGCATTCATCCTTTTTATGAAAGAACATTAAAAAAATTATTTTCCCAACCCCAATTACTGCTGTGGATAATTTTGCCTGTCATATTATTAGGATTTTTGGCCTACCATTACGTAGGCAGCGGTTTTATGCCTGTTATGGATGAAGGGGGTTTTAATCTTGATTATGTTGCACCAGCAGGCACCTCTCTTTCTGAAACCGATAGATTGGTAACGCAAATTGAGCAGCAGATAAATACCATTCCTGATATTGAGTCCTACTCCAGACGCACGGGTCTGACATTTGGAGGGGCAGATCCCTATAGCGATCCAAATCAAGGTGATTTTATAATTCGTTTGAAACCTTATCCACGCCGTTCAGTGGATGTTGTTATAAATGATTTAAGAAGCAAAATTGAGCAAAATATTCCTGGAATTGATATTGAATTTGCTCAATTAATGGAAGATATGATTGGAAACCTGACCGAAGTACCGCAGCCGATCGAAATTAAAATTTTTTCGGATAATGAGTCAGCTTTACTCGAGTCGGCGACAAAAATAGCAGATGTTATTAGTCATATTAACGGTGTAGTCGATATTGTGAATGGTATTCATTCCATGGGCGGCGAGTTGAATATTTATGTTGATCCTGCCAAGGCAGCTTTGCAGGGAATGAATCCAAGCAGTATGATCAACATGCTGGGTACTGATTTGACGGGAACGATTGCAACTAATTTGCCTGAAAATCAACGCATGGTGGGTGTCAGGGTTTTAAATTCAATGTCATCATGGTCAACACAGGATGAATTGGCTCGTTTGATTCTGGCTGCACCAGATGGTCATTTATTTCCGTTAAAATCAGTAGCGACACTGACAGAAAAAGCGGGACAAGCGCAAATCAGCCGCGAAAATTTACAGTCTATGATAGCGGTTACTGCTCGAATCAACGGTAGAGATATGGGATCAGTCATCAAAGATATTGAGCAGCAATTGACTCAGAAAAACTTGCTGCCAGCTGATGGGTATTATGAATTGGGTGGGTTATATAAACAGCAGCAGGAAGCTTTTAAGGGGTTATTATTTGTATTTATTACCGCGTTTAGCTTGGTTTTTTTATTACAACTATTTTTATATGAGCAATTTCTCATTGTTTTAGCCATTATGAGTATTCCATTACTATCAGTGGCAAGTATTATGATAGGCATGTGGGTAATCGGAACAGAGCTTAATATTGCTTCGATAATGGGCATTATTATGATTTTAGGAATTACGACAGAGGTTGCCATTTTTTATTTTTCAGAATATCGGCAATTAAGTTTAGGAGCAGGTCAGTCTGATATTTCCGATGAGACAAAAAAATACTGGTTAATCACAGCGGGAAAAAACAGGTTAAGACCGATTAGCATGACAACGTTTGCAACTATTTTGACTTTGTTTCCTTTAGCCATTGCTCAAGGACAGGGGGCAAGTATGGAACAACCGCTCGCCGTTGCAATAATTTTAGGATTACTCGTACAATTGCCTTGTGTGCTATTGGTTATGCCCGCCCTGTTTTTTGTTTTAGGGCGTAAAAGGACAAGTTAGAAAGACTATACCCGAAGCGTTTCATATTTAGGGTTTTTGACTTGCTATTTTCCGCCCTATGAAACGATTAAAACTGCACAATATGAATAACTATTGCTGGTTTTA
>JABEVJ010000160.1 GCA_013043985.1 Legionellales bacterium
CATCCAATTGCGATTACTGCTTAAAATTTAGGCTTTTTTGAGAAAAATTATTCAAACACTTTATTAAGTGCGGGAGCGTTTTGTCCAAAGTCCAATAAAGATATTACCTTAAGAATAAACAGATAGAATGGTAAAACTAAGGGATCATTCTCCCTTCCCGAATCACAATAACACGCTTTGCCAAGCGTGCTGTTTCTTTTTTATGGGTACTGATAAGCACCGTTTTACTTTTCATCATTTGTTGCAATGAATGATGGAGTAATTCGGTGTTTCTGTCATCGAGATTCGCCGTTGGTTCGTCCAGTATCATAATGGGTGCTGGTTTTAAATACATGCGCGCCAATGCCACGCGTTGAGCTTCTCCCCCTGATAATCCAGCATTATTTTCACCTATCAATAAATTCAAACCACGTGCTTCTGTTAAAATAAGCTCGTCAAGCTGAGCCAAATGGCAAGCCTCTAACAGCTCTGTATCGGTGGCATGAGGATTTGCCAAACGGAGATTGTTCGCTAAGGTGCCAGGAAATAATTGTGGTTGCTGCCCTAACCAGGACAGTTGACTTTGCCATGTGGATGGCTCAATTTCAGTCATTTTATAGTCATTTATCGAAATATATCCAACAGTGGGCTGGATTAATCCCAACACTAAATTCAGGAAAGTCGTTTTACCCGCGCCGCTGTCACCTAAAATGGCAATATGTTGGCCAGCGGTAAGAATGAGATTGATATTTTCTAGACTATTATAATCATTTTTTGGATAGCGCAGGCTGACTTGGTGAAATTCGAGCCTTTCAAACGTTTCTTCTTTTAAACGTAACATGTTGGTAGCTTGTTGTTGTTTGATCGAGAGTAGTTGCATGATATTTTCTGCAACGGATAAAGCTTGTTGTTTCGCATGATAAAAAGTGCCAAGCTGTCGCAAAGGAAGATAAAACTCAGGTGCCAGCAGTAAAATAAACAGGGCAATCTTGAGAGTCGGTTGATGGCCATAATAACCGATATTTAAATGCCCTAAAAAACTTAAACCTAAATAGGTTGCCAACAAGGCAATCGATATGGCGCTGAAAAACTCAAGTACGGCAGAAGAAAGAAAGGCAATTCGCAATACTTCCATTGTTTTAACGCGAAATGTCTTTGCCGACTGTTCAAGTTCAGTGGTTTTTTGCGCGGTTTGATTATAGAGCTTTAATATCGCCATACCTTGTAACGAATCTAAAAATTGATTGCCTAACCTGGCTAGTGCTTTAAAATTGCGTTCATTTGCAGCTTTAGCGCCCCAGCCAATTAATGCCATGAATAGGGGGATAAGCGGCGCTGTAATCAATAATAAAGTCGCTGCTAGCCAATTGAAGGGGTAAATAACGGCAAGCAAAATCAGCGGAATAAGAGCTACTAAGAGCATTTGTGGTAAATAATTGGCGTAAAAATCAGTGGTTGTTTCAATTTGATCAACAATAATGGTGCTTAATTCAGCCGTTTTATAATGCTGGTTGATTGCTGAGCCTTGTTCTAAAATATGATCAAAACAGTTTTTTCGCAAGGCGGTTTTGACGGTATCTGCTGCATGTATGCCCATTCTTTCTTTCCAATATGTCAAAAAAGAGCGGATGGAGATGCACAGCAAAATAACAAGAATAAACGGAGTAATTGTCGAAAAAGCATGTTGTTGGAGATAGATTATTTCTGCAATACTGGCAAGATAATAAGCTTGTATAATAAAAAATACAGTGTTTAAAAGGCTAAATAAAACTTTTAGTCTGATCCAGCCTTTTGCAGGGTGCCCTTGTGATTTCAGGAAACGGACACCACTCATCCTTTTCTTTCAAGACACCAGACAGCAAATAATCCGATTCCAACCGCAGCGAATGCGCTGCCTAACCATACGAGATAAAACATAGCTTTTTCCTAATATAATATATTTTCTTGCTTTTTAATAAGTTCTGGAGACATTTTAATATCACGTCCCCATATCTTCCGATACACATACCCGGTATAGATAAAAATGATCGGTACCATAATCAGTGCCGTGATCAAAATACCTATTAGAGATACTTCTGAACTGCTTGCATTAAAAAGCGTTAAACTTTGTTCTGGATGAATGGACGATGGCATCAGGAAAGGGTACATACTTAAACCCCATGTTGCTAGGGTACCAAAAATTGCCAATGTACTGAAACAAAACGCAGGGAACGCCTTTCGCTTGAGCGTCAATATGAACGCCATCAATGCACCTGCCAAACCCAATATGGGAGCTAGCATCATCCAGGGATAAGTATGGAAGTTGGATAACCAGCCGCCAATATTACTGGTCACATTGACACTTAACGGATTTAAAATCGGATCAGGTGAGGCTGTCCATTGATAGCCAGGCAGGTAGTATACCCAAATTCCTGCAATGACAAAGAGAATAGCGAATAATAGGCTCGTCACAGTTAATATTTTTCGGCTACGGTCATGAATGACACCCTCTGTACGAAAACTTAGGTAAGCGGTTCCTTGCATCAGCATCATAACAACGCATATAACGCCAACATATAGGCCAAAAGGACGTAATAATCCTAATAGGTCGGTAAAGGCTGAGGCACTTTGCATACTTACGTTATCGCCATAGAAAAAGCGTAAACCGATAGGGTTAAACTGAAAGGGAAGACCTAAATACAGATTGCCCACAGCCACACCCAGCAACAAAACGGGCAAAAAACTACCAATACACAACGCCCAATCCCAAAAATTGCGCCAACGTGTTGAGGTCAGCTTGCTGCGATATTCAAAAGAAACTGGGCGTAAAAAAAGTGACCACAATACCAGTAAAATAGCAAAATACAGACCTGAAAAGGACGCGGCATACACGCGTGGCCAAATCGCAAAAATCGCTCCACCTGCGATAATCAGCCACACCTGATTACCATCCCAGGTAGGGCCTACCGTATTAATGACGGTTCGGCGCTCAGCATCATTTTTTCCAATAAAAGGAACTAACATGCCAGCACCAAAATCAAAGCCACAGGTTGCTGCAAAAAGAAATAAAACAGCAGCAACCGTCAGATAACCTAATAATTGCAAAATGCTATAGGTATCCATTGGTTATTTCTCCTCTGGTGAGTGTGATTTCTCAAAGTGATAGCGGCCAAGATGTAGGGCACTCGGACCTAAACGGGCGAATTTAAACATCAAATATATTTCGACGACAAATAATAAGGTATAAAACAGGCTAAATAAAATAAAGCTCGCGATCACATCTCCTCCCGCAATACTGGATGAGCTGAGAGGGGTCGGGAGAACATTGTAGATTGTCCAGGGTTGCCGCCCGTGCTCGGTCACAATCCAACCGCAAATAGTGGCAATAATGGGTAAAGGGATACTCAGCAGTGCCAAGCGATAAAACCAGTTTTGTTTCCATTGACGGCTAAAAATTGAAAGAAAGAAACTAGCGATAAACATCAAGGTTATCAGTGCACCAAATCCAACCATAAAACGAAATGCCCAAAATACGCTTGCCACATTCGGTAGAGTTGCATTGGCAGCTTCGGTGACTTGTTCAGGCGTGGCGGTTGTAATATCCGAGGTATAGTTAGTCAGTAACATACCAAAGCCTAAATCATTTTTATACTGATTAAATTCATCCATCGTAGCAGTTGATTTATCACCACCCCGAATTTTGAGCAGGTCAGCATAGGCAATTTGACCGTTGGTAATTCGGACTTCATTGTCTTTCACCAAATCTTTTATGCCCGTAATTTGCTGCGTCCAATTATGAGTCACAATTAAGCCTAAAATATCTGGTATTTCGATGGCAAAATTATTTTTTTGCTCTTGCTGGCTTGGAAATGCAATGAGGTTAAAGCTGGCAGGTGCTTTTTCAGTATTCCATTCAGCTTCAATTACAGCGAGTTTTAGGGGTTGGTGTTGATAAACCATTAAACCGCTTTTATCACCCATCATCAGCACCATGAGTGAAGCGACGATTCCAAAACCAGAGGCGATGGCAAAAGAGCACTTGGCAAACTCAATATCTCTGCCGCGTAACAAGTAATAGCTGCTGATTCCAAGTACAAAAACTGCGCCAGTGGTGTAACCTGCCAGGATGGTATGTGCAAAACCAATTTGAGCAAATGGATTCATAAATACATCAAGAAGACTGCTTGTTTGCATCCGCATGGTGTCAACATTAAAATAAGCACCGACGGGGTTTTGCATAAAGCCATTTGCCACCAGAATGAGCAGGGCAGACAGACTTGAACCGATGGCAAGACAAAAGGTAGCAAATAAGTGTTGTTTTTTACTTAACTTATCCCACCCGAAGAAAAACAATCCAAAAAATGTGGACTCCAGCATGAATGCAACCAAACCTTCAATGGCAAGCGGAGTGCCAAAAATATCTCCCACAAATTGAGAGTAATAAGCCCAGTTTGTGCCAAATTGAAATTCCATCGTCAGTCCAGTTAACACACCCAGAGCAAAATTGATGCCAAGTAATTTACCCCAAAAACGGGTCATGTCTTTGTATACTTCTTTTCTTGTTAAGACGTAAGCGAGCTCCATGGTAAATACCATCCAGGTCAGCCCAAGGGTGAGCGGAACAAAGAGAAAGTGATAAGATGCTGAAACAGCAAATTGCCAGCGAGCCATATCAACGGAGAATAAAGAGGGTAACATTTACGGTGTGCTCCTGTGTTGAATATAATTGTAAATTGTAAGTGGAGCTTTATTCAGAGGCAGGTTTGTTAGGTTTAAATACCCACATCGAAATCATAGCTAGTATGCTGATCAAAAGGAACATGACTCCCATGCCTAATCCGCTGCGATTCGGCATGTGGGAAGCTGCGATCCCGGCTCCAGATGCCGCGATACCCTGCACCAGTCCAAATAATGCTGCAGCGGTACCAGCTGTTCCTGGAATGAGCGTCACGGTTCCTGCTTTACTGGTCGAAGACATCATACCGTTACCCATGAAATAGATCAAGGTAGGTAATAACACCATCAAGACATTTATCCATAATTGAGGCGGCTTAAAAAGAAGCATCAGCATGATCAGTAATGCTCCTCCAACCGCAGAAACGATCACTCCTACCAATAACGTCAAATCAACGCTATAGCGTGTGACAGTCTGTATTGAAATAAGTTTTCCTGAAACTAAGCCTACCACGGTAGCAATTGAAAAATAACCATAAATTTGAGGTGGGATATGCATGGTATTAATAAATAAAAAAGGTGCGGTTGAGTAGTAAACGACCGTGCCGCTGAAGGTTAAGCTGAAGGTCATAATATAGCGCCAATACTCGGATTCAACCATTAACAAGGCATAATTATGGATAACTTGCTTAAGAATCTGAGTTTTAGGCATTAATTGTTGGTTGGTTTCTTTTAAGCCATAAAGAGTTTGAGCGTATAATAATGCTCCGCTTACGGTCAGAAAGTAAAAACTGGCATGCCAGCCAAACCAGGTTTGCAGATGTCCACCCAGGATTGAGGCTAATGCTGGCGCCCACATCGCAAACGTACTTAAATAAGCCAGTGCTTTTGTGGACTCTTCTGCTCCGTAGACATCACCTATCATAGCCCAACCAAGTGCGGTCACACAGCCAATTCCAAATGCCTGCAGCATTCGACCTGTTATGAAAGTAATAATGTCAGGCGAAAAGGCACAGATAGCGCTACCAGCAATAAAAACAGGTAAACTCCACAATATGAGGGTACGACGACCATACATATCACTCAAGGGAGTAAAGATAAATCGGGAAATCCCCATCGCAAGAAAATAAAACGAGACAGTATATTTTACATAGCTATCTTTTGTATTCAGAGCAATTGCGATAGCAGGAAGAGAGGGTAGACACAAGTCACGTGAAAACTTGGTAATGTACCAGTTCATAATAATGGAAATATTCGTGTTGAGCCGGTACAGATTCATGCGTTATTTCACCATAAAACTAAAAAAGATACCTACAAAAATACTCATTCCTACCCAATGACTATTGATAAAAGCATCGAAACAGCGACTAGGTATCCGATTTTTAATCAGATATTGTTGATAGCCAAAAAACAAAATACTTGCACCAAGTCCGAGGTAATATGGCCAATGTAAAACATTCAAACGACCTATCAGCACCAATAACGTTAACATCAGTATTTGCAAAATGGCAATGACTATTTTATCAGCATTGCCAAAAAAAATAGCAGTTGATTTAACGCCAATCTTGCGATCATCCTCTCTGTCTACCATCGCATAGAAAGTATCATAGATCACAGCCCATAGGATGCCTGTCAAATAAAGCAGGTATCCTGTTAAATTAATCGTGCCCAGGGTGGCTGTAAAAGTCATTAATATGCCAATATACCATGTTAATCCCAGGATTACCTGGGGAAAATGAGTAATGCGCTTCATAAACGGGTAGAAGATGCTTAAAAGAAGAGCAAGAAATGATAAGGCGATGGTTTGCCAATTGAGTTGCAAAACGAGCAGCAGTCCCAATCCACATAACAGACAAAAAACAAACAGTGCCTGTGCGGAAGTGACTTTTCCTGTAATTAATGGGCGCTGCTTGGTACGCTCCACACTGCCATCAAATCGTTGATCAGCAATATCATTAATTATGCAGCCTGCTGAACGCATAAAAATTACCCCAAGCGTAAAAATAAGCAATAGGCCGGGTTTGGGTATTCCTCCTGCAGCTAGCCAAAGCCCCCAGTAAATCGGCCATAATAATAGAAAAATTCCAATAGGACGATGTAGCCTGGCAAGCTCAATGATGGAGCTAACTTCGCTAAGCGAAATCTTCAGTTTGTGATTGGTGGACGACGTATCTGGTATCAACTTTATAGAACCTCTTTGCGTTAAATTTATACATTTTTAATTTCGAACTATAATTATATCAAGAGTTCAATTTTTTGAAACAGATTTTTTTTATCAAACATGGTGAGGTTCATTATGCATCGATATGATTTTCATGAAACCGATGAATCAATGTATTTCTATGATGAAGAATTGGAAGATGATTTGGATATTGAGCCAGATATCGATTTCGATCTTGAATTAGACCAGGATGAAGTTAAAAAGCATAGTAAGTTGATTGATTCAAAATCGCGCCGTTCAGTTGATGAATATCTTGAAAAGAAGCGTTTGCGTAAACGCTACAAAGACTTATTTGACGATTATTTTGGCGAAAATTCGTAGGGAGCTATTCCCTAGACTTAAAAAGTGATGTATGTTGGCGAGACTCAAGCAATTCTCATAAGGATATAGGTTCATGTTGTCTCGCTACGCTAAAATAAGAACGCTTTCTACTATTGTGTCTGTGGTACTTTCAGGGGTTTCTGGTTCGGTTTACGCTTCAGGTTTTCAGCTTTTTGAGGAAAACGGTGCAGGTGTCGGTAATTTTGATGCGGGTGGGGCTGCAGAGGCCGCAGATGCCAGTACAGCATGGTATAATCCGGCTGGCTTGGTTATGCTTGATCACCAACAGTTGGTGCTTGCTGCTGATGCAATTGATGCCGGAATTGAGTTCTCAGGTAATGTGCAAAACTACGTTCTTTTCAATACCCCGACTGGGCAGGTACCTTTATCAGGCTCCAACCAATATGGTACAACTGAAGGTGGTGGAATCTCAGTCATTCCTTCTTTTCACTATGCTCTTCCCATCGGCGATAAGGTTGTAGCTGCCTTAAGTTTGGTTGTTCCGTTTGGGCTGGAGTCTAATTACCCTCAGGATTCAGTTCTCCGTTATTCTGCAACCGACTCCAGAATTGCCGATATTGATCTGACTCCCAGCATTGGTGTGAAAATTACCAATAAATTTTCAGTCGGTGCAGGTCTTGATTTTCAACACATTGCCGCCACCTTTGATCAGGTTGTTGGTTTAGGTAATGTTGGCCCTATTGCGGGGTTACCAGAAGATACCGATACCTTAAGCGAGAATGATGCATCAGATTGGGCGCTAGGATGGCATGCAGGTGTTTTATATCAATTTACCCCTGCAACACGGGTTGGTTTGGCTTATCATTCCAAGACAACGTTTGATCTGGATGGAACCAGTGAATTTAAAGGACCTTTAGCATCAGTTGCAACAGGTGGTGCATCCGATGAAATCAAATCAAATAACGCAACCACAGAGTTTACCTTACCAGCAACCACTTCATTAAGTATCTATCATGATGTGAATGCGCGCTGGGCGGTTATGGGTACAATTAACTACACGGATTGGAGTGTTTTCAACAATATTCCGCTTCAAAACGTGGCAGCAGCTGAGCAAGCAACAGCAGCGGAGCTTTTCTCAGGCAGTCCTCCTTTTGTGCCAACAACCACCCTCGATGCTAATGTACCACAGAATTTTCATAATACCTGGCGTATTGCCACTGGTGTGAATTATCGCATGACTGATTACTGGATGTGGCGTTTGGGATTTGGTATTGATCAAGATCCAACCTCAGATGAAGATCGAAATGTTCGCCTACCGGATGGAGATCGTTATGATGTGGCGGTGGGAGCACATTACCAAGCAACGAAAACACTTGGATTTGATGCAGGTTGGACGCACTTGTTTATTGCAGATGGGGTTGTAAACAGCGGGCAAACTGTTGGACAACAATTTACCTATGTAAATGGTACCACAGATAATACAGCCAATATTTATGGGTTACAGCTTACGTGGAATATATAAACTGGCGTATTCATATCAGCATCGAGGAACAGGTTTTACATCTTTTTTACCAAAATGAGCTTGTTAAAACCTACCGCGTTTCTACTGCAAAAAATGGTGCAGGCGAACGCTATGGCAGTGAACAAACTCCACGTGGCTGGCACTGTATTCGCGCCAAAATAGGGAAAGATCAGCCGCTCAATATGGTTTTTGTAAGACGTCGTCCGACAGGTGAAATTTTTACTCCTGCGCTTAAGCAGCAATATCCAAGTCGTGACTGGATTATCACACGAATTTTATGGTTATCCGGTTTGGAGCGTGGGAAAAACCGCCTTGGTGATGTCGATACGATGAACCGCAAAATTTATATTCATGGATCATCTGACGAAGCGAAGCTAGGTCAACCCAATTCACATGGCTGTATTCAAATGAATAATCATGAGCTCATCGAGTTATTCGACCGGGTTCCCGTTTATACGAAAGTTTTGATTGAGTGAATCACTTTTCTATTCCTAGACAGTGTCGTCACGAGAGAATTTTTGTTCAAAAACAAGGCAAAAATGCTGAAAAAAGCGGAGTGTACACGGAGTACATGAGCATTTTTGAGGCATTTTTAACGCAGTATTTGGACAAAAAAATCTCATGACGACACTGTCTGAAGGATCGATAAATAAATTCTATCTAAATCAGTGTTAATAAGCGATATTATGTGTTTATCATGGTGACTGATATGGGCTTGTTTTGATAAAGACGCGAGTGCTTGGTGTTGGGAGTTTGTTGGGTCGAACTGTGGAACATTGATTGGAGGGCGAATCTTGAATGATCGGCTATCACTGGAATTTATAAGATATTTATTCACTATTGGTGCATTAAATATGGCACAAATATAATGAGCTTCATCAAAAGTAATAAATTCTTTATTTTCTCTCTGAGAAATAGACACTGCATGGTTTTGGAATATTGGACGTTTTCCATTTTTATCCCAAGTTGTTGGCAATGAAGATACAACGGCAGCTTGCCATTTGGTATTATCTCTAAACGCTACAAAATAGTCGCCATAACTATATTCTCCAACGCGAGCCAACGCATAAAATTCGCCTTTGTGTTTTTTTCCAATAATTTTATCATTATACTTTGTTTGTGCGTCAAAATAATCTTTGTTGTTATTAAAATACTTCATTAAATTTGGGGCGCGTTTTGCGAGGTCTGCATTTGAAATGGGGGCTCTTGAGAAATAGTCATAAGGAAAGGGCACAACAAAGTTCGACTGGTTAATGTGAAAACGCTCAATATCCACACCCTTAATCAGTGGATACAAAAAGTCAGTTTCCAATAAAAATTCTCCTGCTGCAATCTTATGTTTTGATCTTGGATTTTGAAAATTTTTCACATAAACTTTATTGTTTTTTATAGGCTTTGATTCATCAACAGTCAACAAAAACAGTTCTTGTGGGAATACTTCAACACCTTCTCGCCCGATATAAGGGCATTTTCCAGAAATAGCAGAAAACATTTTGCTTTCTGTTATATTTGCTGCATAGCTGAATGTTGAATTGTTTTCGTTTGTTGTAACGGCAAGCAGATTATTTTTTTTAAAAACATGTTTGATGGAGTTAAATTTTTGAACATTAAAATAGGCGTGCAAAGGTAATATGTTCTCTCCCTTTTTTTTAGGGCTTTTCACGTATTGTTCGACTAAAATACCGGTGTTGTAGTTCTGGACAGTTGCTCCAATAAAGAAAGCTAAAAATCGGTGTTGTACAGGAGAAAAGGGATGACCTGATTTCGTCCAATCTACCAATTTTTGAAAGTAAAGTTTTTTACCATTATCTAAATGAAAATTTCGAAATCCTTCATAGGATTGTTGAAAAATTAAATTTTCAGGCATGAGAAAAGCCAGTATTCCGTCATGTTTCAGCCAATTTTGAGCTGCTACATTTGCAATTAGAGCGCACACATTGAGATTAATCCCTCCCGTTATTCCATCACCAGAAAACAAATCTCTGGATATACAGAGTTCTTTAATTTTTTCACGATAACCTTGGGGAAGATTTTTCCAGTCAATCCAGGGAGGATTACTCACAACAATATCAAATTTTCCAAGATTGGCAGTCGTTAAAAAATTACAAATAATGCGAGCCCAAATTCCGTTCCACTTATTTCGATGTAAATCAACTAATTTTTTTGACAAAATTTTTATTTCATTTTGCACATCTATTGTTAAGTCAGCAGAGGAAATAATCGCACACAGTTCTTCATATACGCTTGCTTCATTTTCTCCTTCAATATGTGTTTCTAATTTGGACATTGTTTTAGAGAAACGAGCGACATTAGAGACGGCACTCATTGGCAATAATAGGTTTAATGGGCCTTGTTCAGTACCTATTTGGTATCTTAGACACGTGACCTCACCTATTGAGGCCTGAGTGGGAGTATAAGAAGCATCGCCTAAATAGACAGGAACATCAAACTCATCGTGTTCACTGATTAAATGTGAGAGATTAATAAAATAATTGATACGTGTGGTCAGGACTGCAAGCGGATTAAGATCAATCCCTTTTACTCTGCCTAGTACTTGTTTAAGTTGCTCACTATGTGGTAAGTCCTTCACTTCATCTAGCACAGTACGAATCATGACCGTGATAAATGTTCCGCTTCCACAACAAGGATCGAGTGATGACCACTTGTTCCTGGCAGGAAGAGCAGAGAGTGCTTCTAAAAGGGTATGATCAGCAAGCCAAGGGGGGGTATAAAATTCGCCTAAACTATGACGCACTTTATCAGGAATAATTGCCATATAAATATCTTTAAAAAGATCCTGCACTCTGGCATCATCGAACATATGATGATTTTCATATTCAGATAAAATGGCAAAAATCTTCTTGACAGCATTTCCAATAGAGATGCTCCATTGCTCTTTAGTACAGTACCAAGCAAAAAAATCACCCTCCAATAAATTCCCGAATCCTTCATCACGAAAAATGGCACCACTTTCGAGACGGTTTAAGTGTGTTCTAAGCGAATCATCTGATCCTTGAGAAAGTTTCTCAAAACTTTTCTCTATTTTGGCTGAACGAATACTGCTTAATACTTTAAACGCAATTACTTTAACGATTATTGCATATGAAGTTTGTATCGCATAAAGGGCGCGGTACTCCATTTCATTGTCGCCAGGCACTATGTTTATATCTAAGGCTTCTGCAAGTGCCATGCGTCTTTCTTCAATAGCTGATTGTTTGGACTGATCATCATGCGCCAATTTAAAGAGTGCTTGCCATTCTTTTAATAGCATTTTAGTGCGTTCGGTAGGTTTATTTTGTAAAACATCATAAAGAGCCAACGCAAGTTGCTTTGAAGGGCTTAAACTACCGGAGCAAAATCCTTCAATTAAATTTTTTGGAGTGAGTGCTTTTTTATCCAGAGATAAAATTCCTCTGATTAGTCGGAGTATATGGTTACCATTAAGATTTTCAAATGCCGTTTCAGCAAATACATCCTGTTCTTGAAAGGAAATAAATTTAATACGCCATCCATCTGTTAAAACACCTACTGCACCATGTCGAATATCCTCAGGCAAGTGTTGGATATAATTTTTAAGTTGCATTTCAGCGGCAGCCTGGTTTTTCACCGTTTCAAGCTTGTTTTTTTGTTTATATTCGATAACTAATACACCGATACGCGAATCGATGCGCCCTTTTTTTACATGTCTGATAGTATTCACGGCCTCTTCTTTAGATGGCTTGAACTCGATATGGAGTCGCTTCATTATTTGACTGTATATTTTTAGTTCAAAATTGGCAGCTAAAGTTGCTTCATTCGGCGCACTGGATGCAAAACTGCGAATTATCTCGGCTAATTCTTCGAGTTCTTTTTTGAATGCTGGATGCCCCATCACATGCTCAATCGCACTTGTTTCAATGGATTGATTTGAGCATTCCGTTTTTCGTTTTGCCATATTATTTTGTCTCTCAAGTCAATTCGGCAGTTATACCCTACTGCAAAATCAAAGATTATACTCAAACTAAGTTTGTTTTGGTATACCTCTTTGAGGAACGAGTGCGAAATAACTTCTGCCCGTGTTGTGGACTATAGTTCGGCTGTGCTACACTCCCTGTCGCAAGTCGGCTAGACAATCGCTCTACTCATAAGGTAGGGAGGAAAGTCCGGACTCCGCAGGGCAGAGTGCCAGGTAACGCCTGGGGGGTGTGAACCTACGGAAAGTGCAACAGAAAGATACCGCCAGCTTTGTACCCTTGGGTATACTGGTAAGGGTGAAATGGTGCGGTAAGAGCGCACCGCGGCGTTGGTAACAACGATGGCATGGCAAACCCCACTTGGAGCAAGACCAAATAGGAGCCTTCATGTGGCCCGCAATAAGGGGCTCGGGTTGGTCGCTTGAGCTTTATGGTGACATAAAGCCCAGATGAATGATTGTTCACGACAGAATCCGGCTTATCGGCTGACTTGCAATTTATTTATAAAACCGAAAACCTATGTGCAATGGGTATATAGTCGCTGTCGCGTAATTGGAAATAACAACAAATAGGCGAAAATGCTCGTCATTGCGAGGAGTTTACTTTGAGCAATCCAGAATACTCATAA
>JABEVJ010000011.1 GCA_013043985.1 Legionellales bacterium
TATATTAAATCAATTAGATTAGTTATATTTGATAATCCACAATCTGATATATCTCTAGCAAACAATTCAAAAATTCTTGAAGATGCATATCTAAATGGTATTAACGTTGCTATAAATGTTGCGGCTAGTGAAGGGATTCATATTGATACAACAATTTTTTTTCACTCAGAGAATGTTTTTGAAATTATGAAAAAAGCCTCTGACGCCAAGTCAGATAAACCAAATATAATTATGGGGTTTCATTCGTCTAATGATTTTCTAATGGCAAAAGCTTTCTTTGGCGATCAATTAGTTTTATCTATTGCAGCTAGTGATCCTAAACTAGCTACTTTACCCGCTAATTTTTATAGTTTAGGTGTTCCAGATAAAATTGAAAGCAACATTATTATTCAATTCATTAAAGAGCATTATATAAACACCAATATTTTTATCACCCTTGCAGCAGAAAGTAAAGAAACTGTAGATTTTTCAAACTTGTTAGCCAATTCTTATAAAGAAGTATCTTCTAGCGCAGCAGCAAACAAAAGCGAGTTTTTGACGGAAGACATGCACATTATAAAAATGGATAAATTCATGACTGGATATAAACCAAATGATCCAATCATCATTATGCCATCGGGTTTTTCCTCAGGAATTGCACTAATGAATAAAATTGCAGCTTATTTAATGCCCATTAAACCCATTTTTATTACAGCATCAGACAACTGGGGTGCCGACAATCTGCCTCAGCCAGCACAAGGCGCATACGATGCCTATCACATTGATACCTTATCCGGCGGACGCAATAGTAAAGACTATCAAGTTTTTGCTGAAAATTTTGAGAAACTTTATCATACCCCACCTAAGTACACCATTAGTTATGTGACATATCGTACTGTCATGTCATTTGTCACAGCATTAATCAAATACCCGCCACCAAAGGAGTTGAATACGACACAGGCTGTTGTGTGGAGTTATCAACAGGCACTCAAACATGATCCAAATTGGTTTCGGCCAACAGAGTATGTGGTGTATAAGTTGACGCCGACCAAAGAGGTATATTTTGAAACTTTGCAGCAGTCTTGAGGTGGGTTTATGTATTCGACATTCACGCTTCATCACAAAGAGAGAAGTGACATTAAAATTCAGTGTAATATTGAAAATCGCTCTGGATTGCTTCGTCGTAAACTCCTCGCAATGACGAGCGTTAAGCAAGCTCCTTGCAATGGTAATAATGAGTCAAAATCGTACTTATTTAGCGGAAATAATTATGAAACAACCAGCCGTTTATATGATGGTGAATCAGAGGAATGGAACCATTTACGTTGGGGTAACATCAAATTTGCCAAAAAGAGTGTTTGAGCATAGAGAAGGTATCATAGAAGGTTTTACTAAAAAATATAATTGTAAGATGCTTGTATTTTATGAAGTTCATGGAACTATGGAATCCGCAATTACAAGAGAAAAGCAAATTAAATGTGGTTCAAGAAAAGATAAACTTAAGTTGATAGAAAGTATAAATTCACCATGGAAAGATTTATATGCAGATATTATTTAGACAAAAAGAGTTGCTATTTCTTTCCTTTGTGTATCGAAAAGTAGCTTTTTTCTTATGTTAGATGCTATATCTAAAGCATCTCATATTTCGGGTATAGCTGCACTGTTTGTTAACGCTCGTCATTGCGAGGAGCTTGCGACGAAGCAATCCAGTAAAAATAGTTGAAAATCATTATTTTGTGTTTATAACTACTGTTCTGGATTGCTTCGTCGCAAGCTCCTCGCAATGACGAGCGTTAAACATGCTCCTTTCAGTAACGCAAATATACACACTTAAACAACGAGATCAAAACCATGACATCAAAACCTTTCACTCTCGCATCGCAAATCAAAAAAGAAATTGGCAATCGCATTTTTCTTTGTTCAATTGCCTTATTCTTGATTGTTTTTGGCTTGGCTTTTTATGACATTTCTACCGAAATTGATCAATTACCACTGCGAATCAATCCCGAAATAAAACCACTTGAAACTTTTTCAACCAATCAAATTTTGATTGATAATGCTCGAACCATTCAACTTAAGCTTAATGATTTTAACGCAAATAATAATGCTTTCAATGTCAAATGGATTCCACATATAACAGCAAAAAGTAACCAAGTTCATTGGCATTTCCCTCTTCTTTGGAGCTATAATTATCCGTTAGGCAAAATCGCTGGTTTTCAACTTGGCTATTTTAAAATTAGTGGCTCTATTGTAAACGATCCGGTATTAATGAATGAGTTCTTGATTAGATTTGGATTGTTGCTGTTTTTCAGCATTGCTTTATTTACTTTATTGTTGCCGCTCGCAAAAAAAATCCCTGATAAACTTTTTATTGCTCCAATTAACCGCTTTCTCGATCTGATTGCTGACAATCCCGCAGCAAATGAGCACGATTTATCACCACCCATTGAATTGCGCGAGCTTGAAACAAAAATTTTAACACTGATTTCTAACACTAAAGAATATGAGCGTAGTCAGGCACTGATTCAGTTAGGTAATTCAGTCGCTCAAGTAGTTCATGATATTCGTTCGCCACTTTCGGCCTTGAATGCCTTGATCAAAAGAGCCGACAACCTGCCGGAGCAGCAGCGAGTCACGATGCGAAATGTCAGCCAGCGTATTAATGATATTGCCAATAACTTACTGGCACAGTATCGAAACCCCAACCGTGCTGATGAACACATCTTAAAACCTGAGTTAGTATCAATATTACTTGATCGAATGATTTCTGAAAAACGCGCTCAATATCACGAAAAACCAATTGAGTTTCAACTGACAATAACTGATGCTGCTCATAGTGCATTTGCCATGATTGAAGCACAACGTTTAAAAAGCGCGCTCTCCAATTTGATTGATAATGCAATTGAAGCCCTTCCCGAGCAAGGAAATATTCATCTCAGGCTTGAAATAGCCGAATCTGACCTCGCAATTACCATAAGTGATAATGGCTGCGGAATTCCACTTGAATTGCAAGCTGATATTTTGGCAGGTGGTGTTAGTATTGGCAAAAAAGAAGGAAATGGCATCGGCTTAAGCAGTTCACGACGTTTGATTGAGTCATGGAACGGCCGTTTTGAGCTTGAATCTATACCTGATCACGGAACGCATATTCGCATTCTTTTACCTGAAACAGACGCTGCCAATTGGTTTTTATCTAAATTATTGCTACTTCCTTCCCAAACGATTGTTATTTTGGACGATGACCCTCTGATTCATGATATTTGGAAAAAACGCTTTAGTGATGAAACTCTTGCCTCTGAAAATATACACTTCTTGCAGTTTACTGATGCAAATACCTTGTCTGCCACTTTTCCAACATTGCCCGAAAACACTCTTTTTTTGGTTGATTATGAATTACCTCAATACGCAGGAAATGGCCTGAATTTGATCCATACTCTGGATATTGCTTCCCGTTCAATTTTAGTAACCAACCATGATGATGTACTCGATTTGCGTGATCGTTGCCTCAAATCAGGTATCCCGATTTTACCTAAGGTTTTTGCAACGCACATACCAATATCTGTTTTATCACAACAACCTGAAATTATCTTTATTGATGATAATCCCACCATCACCGAGAGTTGGCGGTTTATGGCAGAGTTGGCTGGTAAAAAAATATTAACTTTTAATGATATTCATTCTGCACGTAAGGTCATTTTATCACTTCCTAAAAAAACATTGATTTACGTTGATGCTGATTTAACGAATCATGAACGTGGAGAGGATTTTGCAAAAGAGCTTTTTGAATTAGGTTATCATGAGCTGTATCTTGCAACAGGTCATGAAATGGAAAAATTTGCTCATTGCTATTGGTTAAAAGAAGTTATCGGTAAAGATCCACCTTTTAATGTTTAACTAATTTCTTACTGTCATAATATACCTGAACCTTACTCAAACATAAAAATGGTATATTAATGATGAACTCAATCGATCTTTTAAAACAATTGCTTAACTTTATTGATGACTTGAATTTGCCTGATAAAAATCATCTTGACCAATTTATCAATAACTTGACAACTAATGAAGAATTACTGAATAATTTTCATGTAACCATCCTAAGCGTTAGTATTCATGCCCAAGCTTTTTATAGAAGTATTACTGAAAAAGATCATTCGTTGCAACTTATTGCTCCTGAAGTAAATGCATTATCTCAAGAAATTATTCCTTTTCTCCTGACTGATCCCATCACCGGAAGTGCTGTCACTTACCCCAACGATGAAGAAATAGAAATAAGTGCTATAACTCTTGCGAAAATCCTGTTAAATTCACCTTTAGAAGGTCAATTTCACATGAATAGTGCAGATGACATCGCAGGCATTATAAATCAGCTTATCTGGAAATCAATAACATTCAATGATTGTAAGCGGAATATTGCTGAAAAAGTTGAGATTTTCTATGAGCTGTTAAATCGCTTATGTGATGAAAATATACTCGATTTTGAAAAAATGTGTCAAGCTATATTGAGTAATTTTGAAAAAAATGGTTTTTTGCCTGCCAATATATCTGAAGAGGCTAAAAATGAAATCAAAACTCGATTTTATAGCACTGAAAACCCTCTCCTAATTGATCCTTTTGGTGGTTTTGGTCAGCAATTGGGTAATATTGTGACTCCTCTTAGCATCTGTGTACCACAAAAAAAGTTTTTTTTCGATCAACAAACACTTACGCCTTTTGATGAAGTAAAATTAATTGATGTACATGCGTTTTTAGCGTCTACTCAACTAGAAAATGATGGTAAATTAAAGGTGTTAAATTTTGAAAAAAGCTTTTCTCTTGCTATTCTTCTTCAAAATTTAATTGTTCGCCTTGATAATGAACAACATTATACTTTTATTCAGAAAATAGAGCAGGATATTATTGAATTAGCCTTAAACTATCGAAATGAAATGCTTAATGTTTTAAACTTCAATGCAGACTCAATAAGTGATAGTAGTGACGATAAAGAAAAAGTAAAAATCAATCCTCCACAACCATCGATTGTCAAAAAGAGTGATGAAGCTGCTAATTTATATATAAACACACTTGATGAAAAAATAAAAAATTATGGAAAACAAATCATGTTGTCTTTTTATTGTTATAAAATCGATGAACTTCTTAAGTTACATGCATTAAATTACAATTTAGCTTCCCGCATTCACTTTTTTGATCGCCATCGTGATAATGCTTTTTTACTGTGTGTGGGTAAAGCACTAACACACATTGGTGAAAAAAATAAAGAACGCTGCTTAACTCAACCACTCTTATCATTTGAAGAAATCAACGCCATTTTGAAAAAATTTCAATCGGTTCTGAGTAGGATTGAAAAAAACTCACAAGGCTCATCATTGAGCTATATAGTTCCAGATAAACTATCAAAATCAAAACAATCCGTGAAGAAAGAGTTACCAAACGTAAAAATGCTGTTACGAAAAATTCAGGAGATTTTACCCAAAAGTACGGTGGATAATTCTCTAAATAACAACAATTTTTAGACAAACTCAGCCATGAATGGTATACTCTTCGCTAAAATTACCGTTTCCGGTACTAAAACCATGCAGGAATCGAAAATGAATCTAACTGATAGAGTTCGGCAACACTTTACCGATAGTATCCAAACTAAAATTTCAGCCGCCGATACCCTGACGGAAATTATTGCTCAAGGTGCTGGCATCATGGTACAGGCCTTGCTGAATGGCCGCAAGATTCTAAGCTGTGGAAATGGTGGTTCCGCTGCTGACGCCCAACATTTTTCATCTGAGTTGCTCAATCGCTTCGAAGTGGAACGACCAGGCTTACCAGCTATTGCACTTACTACCGATACCTCCACCCTCACCTCTATTGCGAATGACTATAGCTACAATGAAATTTTTTCCAGACAAGTGAAGGGGCTTGGACAAAATGGCGATGTCTTATTAGCCATATCGACCAGCGGTAATTCCCGTAATGTACTACAAGCCATTCACGCAGCTCATGATCGTGGTTTACACGTTGTTGCACTAACTGGCCGCAATGGTGGAGAAATAGCCACCTTACTTAATGCCAATGATGTTGAAATACGTGTGCCTGCTGAATCAACTGCTAGGATCCAGGAAACACACTTGTTGATCATCCATTGTCTCTGTGATCTCATTGACTATCAGTTATTTGGTTGAGTATATGATTACATCCGAACTTTTACTTGAAGATTATCGTAACAAACGTATTCTCGTCACAGGGAGTACCGGGTACCTTGCCAATAACCTTATTCACATGTTGAAAAATGTCGAGTGCCAGATTACTCGCCTCGCTCGCTCAGGAAAAATTCTCACTTTGGTGGAAGGTAAAGCCAATGTTATTGATGTTATTGGCGATATGACCGATCCGCAATTATTAAAACAAATTTTACCTCAGGTTGATATCCTGTTTCATTTTGCTGGACAATCGAATATTTCACAGGCTAATATAGCACCTGCCGAAGATATAAGGCATAGCATACTCCCCTTGCTTCAACTCCTTGATGGCTGCCGCCAGCTTTCGCACCGTCCTCATGTTGTACTAGCAAGCTCTGTCAGCCTATACGGCTATCCAGCTGAATTACCTGTTGATGAAAATTACCATGATAAACCGCAAACTATTTATGACTTGCATAAATTACATTGCGAACAATATTTACGCTATTTTAGTGAAAATAAACATATTACTGGCTGCATTTTACGGCTCTGTAATATCTACGGCCCTGGAATAGATGCACATCAATTTTATAATGGTCTTATTAATTATGCCATTTACTGTGGTTTGCAACGTGAAAATATTCCCATTCATGGCCATGGTGAAAGTCAGCGTGATTACTTATATCTTGATGATGCTTCACGTGCTTTTCTCGCGGCTGGGCTGATACCTGACAAAGTCAATAACCAGACTTACATCGTCAGCAGCGGGGTCAGTTATACTATCAATGCCGTGATCGAGAAAGTACGGGCAAGCTTGCTGGAACATCGGGGCATTCATGTTGAAACCATCACTACCGACATAGAAACACCCTCTCAAATTCGTGATTTTCGTGGCAATTTTACTAAATTTTATCAGGCAACTGGCTGGATGCCCACGGTGAATTTGGAGCAGGGAATCAATCAAACTATTGCCATGCAGTAACGGTGCATTTATATGAAAAAAACTTCTCAGCGAAAACAAAAGCGTTTTCAAGGTTTTATTAATTGCCTAGCGCGTCTGGGCGTGTACGTTCTTCATGGACTTGCGATATTGCCCCCCCCATTGAAACGTGGCCTGCAACGATTTATTTCGTGGCTATTACTTCACCTGCCCACTGAAATGCGCTCCGTGGCAAAACGTAATATTGAAGCATGTTTCCCAGAGCTCAATCCTCACGAACAAAAAAAAATGCTGCAAAGCTGTTTTGATTTGCTCGCGACAACGCTGGTCGAAGGCTTAAATATGCCATGGCCATCAAAAACTAACATTTTCCCTCAAATTGGCCGTATTGAAGGGTTACACTATATCAAACAGGCACTTGCCAATCAGCAAGGTGTACTCATCCTCTTTCCACACTTTCTGGCTGTTTATCTGGTTGGCTTTTTGCTTATTCCTCACGTTGAATTTCCATTTTCACTGATGTATCACCCTCCTAAAAATCCTGTGTTAGCCGATTTTTTTAAACATAATATTGCCAAATACTGTAGCCCTGCCTTTACTAGAAAAGAAATCCGCCCCATGATCAAGCACTTGCGTGAAGGTAATGTAGTATGGTACGCTCCTGATTTGGAGCCTAATAAAAAAGCACATTCTGTTTTCGCCCCTTTTTTTAATATACCGGCCTCAACCTATACAACCACAGCACGCATCGCTCAATTATCCGGCGCAGCAACGATTCCCATTGCATTTTATCGGCGAGATAACGAAGCTGTTTATGATGTCTGCTTTCATCCTCCGTTGGCAAATTTCCCCAGTGAAAACCCAATTGATGATGCAGCACAGGTTAATCAAGTAATTGAAAATATTGTGCGTGTCAAACCAGAGCAATATTTATGGACATACAAACGATTTTCTCGTAATGAAAAAGGACAAAAAATATTTTATACCCGACAAACAGGGGTTTTTGGATTTTATAACTCAGGTATTTTTCGTCAGGTAACACGATTAAAACAAGCAATAGTTACTCATATTGTGAAGTTTTAATCGTGTTACCTGGCGAAAAAGAACAAGTTAGAAAACCAAAAACCCATGTGTGTCGGGTATACATCTCTAATTTAAACTAAAACTATGAAAAACTTGATAATAATCCGCATCATTTCCTTTCCACTGGCCTGTCTGCCGTATCGGGCAATACAGCAATTAGGAAAAGGTCTGGGTCTGCTCGGATATTACTGCATGACCCGCTTCCGAAAACGCACCTTAAGCAATCTTGCTCTTGCCAATGAGTTGCAACTCTCTCCTGCTGAGCTGACTACGCTGGCTAAAAAATCCTTTCAAAACTTTATGATTACCGGTCTTGAGTACTCCAAACTTGCCGAAGAAAAACACATTGATCGCCTCGCCATCATTGAAAATCCTGAAGTGGCAGAAAATATTGTGAAACAGGGAAAGAGCATCATTTTCTTTGGCGGACATCAAGCCAATTGGGAGGTACTATTTCTTGCCATCACTCAGCGGATGCCTGGTGTTGCAATTGGTCGTCCACTAAAAAATAAAACCCTTTATAATTGGGTGATCAAAATGCGTGAACAATATGGAGGTAAAATCATTAGCCCCAATCACGCCATCAAAGAAGGTTTGCGAGCGCTTAAAAAAGGATTATTTCTCGGTATTGTGGGTGATCAGGGGATGCCTAATAGTGGATATAGCAGCCCATTCCTAGGAAGAAGAGCCTTTACTTCGTCTATGCCTGCACTACTGGCTTATCGTACGGGCTGTCCGATCATTGTCACAACAATCAAACGAGTTGATACTCAATATCGCATTCACTATTCCGATCCTATCTGGCCACAGCAAGAACAATTATTTGAAAATGAAATAGATAGAATGATGCGTCAAACACTCTCGATTTTAGAGAAGAGCATTAAAGAAATCCCTGAGCAATGGCTCTGGCAACATAACCGATGGAAGCAAAAAACCGATCGTCATGTCAAAATTACTTACCGCCAGGAAGCTATTTTGCTTATACTCCCTGAAAATTGCCAGCCTTTTTACCCTCATCTCAAAATGCTGCGCACACTTTACCCACTTGCCTTTATCACTGTCATGTTACCTGTGTCCTGCACAGATTTTCCCACTGAAATGGAAATGGAGCCCATTTATTACACTGATATGAGTGAATGTTTTATACTAGATTTTCGATTTAAATTGCTTTTTAACTTTACTAATAATATAAATTTAACCAAGCACTTTAAACGATTAAGTGTTTTTCATGCTTTCTCAATGCCTGATCCCGAACAAGTAAATTTTGAGGTCATTCTCAATAATAAACATAAAAAAGAGGTTAATAGTGGATAAACTTGCGCAGCTTCGACTACGGTTTTTACCGTGGGTCATTGCAATTGCTATGTTTATGGACACCCTCGACTCCACCATTGTTGGGGTTGCCATCCCCAGTATTGCGAACAGTTTCGGCATTAATCCGGTTAATATGAAACTGGCATTAACCAGTTACCTATTAAGTTTGGCCATCTTTATTCCTATTAGCGGCTGGTTAGCCGATCGATATGGCGAGAAAAGAATCTTTCTTATTGCCATGGTAGTTTTTACATTAAGCTCGATTGCCTGTGCGTTGTCTCGTAATCTGGATATGCTCATCCTTTTCCGTCTTATTCAAGGCTTTGGCGGGGCATTGATGATGCCTGTCGGCCGTCTTATTATTTTGCGTACCTACCCACGTGAAGATTATGTGAAAGCAATGGGATCGGTCATTCTTCCTGGTATGATCGGGCCCGCTTTAGGCCCTACCATTGGCGGAATTATCCTGCATATTACGACTTGGCACTGGATATTTATGATCAATGTTCCGGTTGGGATCATCGGTGTGATTATTGGCTGGTTTTTAATTCCCGATTCAACTCAAATCACGCGACCTCCTCCTTTTAGCTGGACAGGCTTTATTCTTTTTTCGTTGGGATTATCAATGGTTACGTTTGCAATGGCCATTCTGGGCGATAATTTTGAATGGTCTGAATATGCTCTGATTTTAGGAGGCGTCGCCACTCTTTTACTGCTAATGTATGCTCACGTGTCAAAAAAACAAAAGTATCCCTTGTTTAATCTAAATCTATTCAAACAACCCACTTTTTTCAGTGCCATGGTTATTAGTTTTATATCACGCATTGGAACAGGTGCGATGCCTTTTTTGCTGCCCCTGCTTTTACAAATCCTCTGGGGAAAAAGTCCTCTTTACTCGGGTATTGTTTTCATTTTTATGGCAGCAGGCATGATGTCCACTCGTGTATTTATTAATCAAAAACTTCTGCATCGTTATGGCTACCGTCGCTTATTAATCATTGATATTGTGTTACTTACAATCATTTCAATGAACTTATGTTGGTTTAGCACGCCTAAACCGATTTTTCTGCTTTATATAACGGTTTTTTTCATTGGTGTCTTAACTTCTCAACTCTATATGAGTCTTGGCACACTTTACCCCGCGCACCTTAATGAATCCGAATACAGTCAGGGAACCAGCATTGCCTCAACAATTCAACAGTTTTCTATGGGTTGTGGTGTTGCGATAGCCGCCATCAGTTTGCATCTCATTGCTAAACTTATGCATATTCCCATGCTGACTGCATCGGTATTTTTCTGGACTTTTGTTGTTTTAAATACCATTGGCTTAACTTCATTGTTTTTTGTGATGCAACTTGACAAGGAAGTTGGAAAGCAATGACCATCAGCTCGCTTAAACTCGGAAAAAAAAACTTTCCAGTCAACCTCATCCAGGCACCGCTTGCAGGTGTCAGTTGTGCACCTTTTCGAGCACTTACCTGGCAATACAGCCAGCCCGCTTTTTCCTGTACGGAAATGCTGTCCTGCAAGACACTCCTCCATCAATCCAAAGTGAGTCAATCACGGTATTTAGCAAAAGACCCTGCTGAAGGCCCTGTGTGTGTTCAATTATCAGGAAACAATCCACTTGAGTTAGCCGAAGCAGTAAAGCGTGTTTCACAGTATGGTGCAGATTTAATTGATTTAAATTGTGGCTGTCCAGTGCCTAAAATTCGCAGTAAGGGTGCGGGCTCCAGTTTATTGATCGATCCAAGTCGTCTGTATCAATTGATTCATGCCATGAAACAAAATACGCATTTGCCCGTTTCGATTAAAATTCGCGTGGAAGGCGGCAGTCAGGATCGCTTTCATGAAGAGATTGCTCGCGTAGTCAGCGATGCTGGTGCGGATTTTTTAGTTGTTCATGGCCGACATTGGACTGAGCATTATGAGACACCTTGCCATTATGACGATATTCAATTTTTTGTTGAGGCTCTCAATATTCCGGTGATTGGAAATGGTGACGTGGCCTGTATCATCTCATTAAAACGTATGTTTGCGACTGGTTGTGCGGGTGCGATGATTGGTCGTGCAGGAGTTGGTCAACCCTGGCTAATTGCACAGTTACGCGCAGAAATGGCGGGAGATACCTTTACAGCCCCGGATTTGCCCGAGATTGGTGATATATTTCTCACTCATGTGCGGAAATTAATGCTTTTACTCAACAGTGAAAAATTTGCGATTTTACAAGCTCGGAAACTAGCAAAATATTATGCCCGAACCATGTCCGGAAAAGCTGAGTTTTGTGCAAAAATGAATGAGTGTGAGCAGATGGATAAGCTTACTGAGATTTGCTCGGAGTATTTTATAGGTTAAAAATCGGATAGACCGAGCTATCCGATTCGGTGAGTATACCCATCGCATCATGAAGTGCGATGGGTTTACTCACTGTCGCAAAATTGGGAATAACAACAAATATCGAATAACGCTCGTCATTGCGAGGAAGCGCAGCGACGAAGCAATCCAGTAGAAAAAGAGTAAAATCAATGACTTAGCACTTATGAATATTCTGGATTGCTTCGTCGCTGCGCTTCCTCGCAATGACGCCTTCGTTGTCTCATATACCCGAAGCGTTTCATATTTAGGGTTTTTGACTTGCTCTTTTCCGCCCTATGAAACGATTAAAACTGCACAATATGAATAACTTGCTGGTTTTAA
>JABEVJ010000161.1 GCA_013043985.1 Legionellales bacterium
AAAACCAGCAATAGTTATTCATATTGTGCAGTTTTAATCGTTTCATAGGGCGGAAAAGAGCAAGTCAGAAACCCGAAATATGAAACGCTTCGGGTATATATCTATCATAAAGACAACAAAATAGGACTCTTTGAGTTGTTCAAAGCATTCAACATGCTGCAGACAAGACTGACATTGTATCAATAAAATATTAATATATAAATCATATGTTGCATTATTTAGTTTATGGCCCGCTCTTGAATAAAAATGATTATTATTTGCATTGCAATTTGGATTTTTCTTGTTTAATATGGTCAAGCGTATCCATTCGTACTTCAACTTTTGTTGGAACACGAACAATTATGAATGAATGAAAAAAACTTTTTATGAGGTAAACTTCCTATGAGTAAATCAAAATTAAACCAAAATATAATAATAAATGATGAGTCTGCTATCCGTGAATTGCTCTCTACCATTGATTTTGGCCTATCCGAATCAGAAAAAGCCAGGCTGAATCTAATTGCGGCAACTTATGACACCAATGAGGAAATATATCAATTATCGGAATTCCGGCTCAATACCAAAGCAAATAAAGCATTAAAAGCCTTACCTCTACTAAAACAACTGACTGCTATAAAAACCGATTTGGAAATTCAACTGGCAGAAAACAACGTTAAACCGATTGGCAGTGATAATTTTTCTCCCGCAATATGCAAACAACTTGCTGAAAAAAAGCTGGAAAGTATTAAAGATGCGATCGAAATGACCCATGCAATAATACATGATCGCACATGCTCATCCAAAACAGCAGAAGAGACTTTCAAAGCGTTTGAAAAACCAATTGCAAGAATGGCCGCTCATAATCCGCTCAATCATAAAGAAATCGAGCAATTTGAAAAACGTATTGAGCATGTTGCAAAAGAAGGAAAAACAAACGCTCAAACCAAGAAAAAAATTTTCCATGCAGCTTGGGGTATTGGCGGAGGATTTTTTGTCGCTACGTTAACTTTAATGAGCGCACCTATCTCTCTTCCAACCGTAGCTATCGCTCTTGCAGGAGCTGGAATAGCAGGATCGCTTATGTTTCTTTGTGGCTATTATCAAAACCCTAATATATTTAGACCTAAACCTGATCCTGTACCATTAAAACAAACAGTCGATGCAAAAGACTCTGTTATTTCCTTCGGCAATTTTTTCTATGTAGCGACCCGATTGAATGCCATCGAAAAACAACAGCAAAAACCAATTGACCCTATTGTGTCGTCTACTTTTGCGCGAGTTGAATTTCCTTAAGGGTAACAATTTTTAAGCAAATACAGAACAAATCACGGCGTCATTGCGAGGAGTTTACGACGAAGCAATCCAGAGTAATCATAAGTGTCAAGATCGTGATTTTACGCTCTTTCTACTGGATTGCTTCGTCGTAAACTCCTCGCAATGACGAGCGTTTTTCGATATTTGATGGTTATTTCAATTTCGCGACAGCGACTACGATTTAATATTAAAAACCTGCTTTAAATACGCTAAATAGGAAGCATCAGGACACATCGTTTTACCCGGCGAGTCAGAAACCTTGGCAACAGGCTGGCCATTGCAATAAACCATTTTTATCACATTTTGCAGTGCAGGATAACCTAAATCGTTGGTCAAATACGTTCCGATACCAAAAAGCGCATTCACACGTGGGTGAAACTGATTGAAAAGTTGTACGGCCAAATCAAAGCTTAAACCATCGCTAAAGACAAAGGTTTTGGTTTTACTGTCAATACCGAGCTTTTGATAATGCGCCAATAATTTTTCGCCCCACTCAAAGGGATCGCCAGAATCATGACGGGCACCATCAAAAAGTTTGCAGAAATACAAGTCAAAATCGCGAATGAATGCATCCATCCCATACACATCAGACAGAGCGATGCCTAGCTCTCCTCTGTATTCGTCAGCCCATTTTTCCAAAGCAAATTTTTGACTATATGCAAGACGCGGGCCCAGTGACTGACATGCTTGCAGGTATTCATGAGCCATGGTTCCCGTCGGCTTTAAACCAAATTTTTTGGCATAAAATACATTACTTGTGCCAACCAGATTCTCACGCAACTCATCACGTAATCCCAAAATGATATGCTCTTGCCATTGCGCTGAAAAACGACGCCTGGTGCCAAACTCAGTAAATCTAAAGCCATCAACTCCAGCTTGCTGCTTTAAAAACGCAACTTTATCTCTGAGCCGTTTTTTTCCTTCTTTATAATCAGGATCCAGTTGAGTATTGCGGTAAAAAACCTCACTCACAATCGCCAATATCGGCACCTCAAATAAAATCGTATGTAACCATGGCCCTTTTATGGTAATGGCAAACTCACCGTCAGTAGTCACGGAAACAAATTCGGGATTGAGTTGGAAAATTCTCAAGAATTCAATAAAATCGATTTTTAAAAAACTAATTTCTGATAAATACTCTAGCTCGTCTCGACTTAATCGCAAACTGCATAAATGATCGATCTCTTCCCTAATTTCGTTGGCAAAAGGACTGAGATCAACCCCTTCCGTTCGGCATTTAAACCGATACTCAACCATGGCGCCAGGAAATTGATGCAACACAACCTGCATCATCGTAAATTTGTAGAAATCGGTATCAAGTAATGAATTTATAATCACAGTAATCTTTATTTAAATATGAGCGGCAACTCTGCCGCAGAGTGAATAATAATAGCACCTTCGTCCTTCATGGCGCCAAGCGCTTTCTCTATGGCATCAGGTGAAATGCCCCGACATGCCCCTAAGTTAAGAATCACTTTAAATCCTGCCCGTAATAACTGCAAAACAGTTACTTTGACACATAAATCAGTGGCCAACCCACCTGCTATCACAACCTGAATATTATGTTGACGGAGGAACTCTATCAATCCGGTGCTCATTTTGTCAGCAAGATCGTGATAACACGCACCATAGGGATGCAAATCAGGCTCCATCCCCTTCCAAACAAAAAAATCATACTCGGTCACAGGAGGTAAACCCTCAATTAACTCAAAGCCTCGAGTACCTGGTACCGCATGAAGAGGCCATCTGACATCAACATTAGCCCCCTCAATCGGAGTGAATATCGGATGAGCTTCATCGGCAACCCAGATGGCATTCGGAGAATGAGCATCTTTTGTTCCAATCCGATAATCAGCAAATTGTGCCTGAGCATTGAGTTCGCCAACGATGGTGTTGCCTTCAGGAACAGGTAACTCTGTTGGACAAAGTGGAGTAAATGTACATTGGGCATCAATATCGAGGCTCGCCCTATTTTCAGGTAAACTATTTTTCATATTGTGACCGCGCGGAATATATAACCAGTTAGTGGCGGAGAGGAAGGGATTCGAACCCTTGTGGGACGTTAAGCCCCCGACCGATTTCGAGTCGGTGCCGTTATGACCGCTTCGGTACCTCTCCACAGAGGTGCTAAGAATAAGACAATTGTGCTAAAATTGCAAATTGATCAAAATAGCAATAGGAACCCTTGGTATGCTCATTAGTAAAGAAATTTTTCGCGCTTACGATATCCGAGGCATCGTTGATATACAGCTTAACGCTGACACAATTTACCTGCTTGGGCAGGCGATCGGTACCGAGGTACTTGCTCAAGGTGGCAATACCATCATTACTGGCAGGGATGGGCGATTATCAGGACCTGTGTTGTTAGCCGCACTCCAGCAAGGGCTTTTGTCAACAGGATGTGACATTATCGACATTGGTATGGTTCCTACACCTGTGCTCTATTTTGCAACACACACTTTAAAATCCAATTCGGGCAGTATGTTGACGGGCAGTCACAATCCCGCTAATTACAACGGGATAAAACCCGTTATCAATGGACGCAGCCTAACGCCCGAGAGTCTGTTAAAACTTTATGACTGCATCCAAAACAAAGCTTTTTCAACAGGTCAGGGCTCATTGACTACAACCGATGTGACAGAAAATTATTTAAGTCATATTACAGATCACATAAAATTAAAAAGACCAGTCAAATTGGTGATTGACTGCGCCAATGGCGCAACTGGGAATATCGCTCCCGAACTGTTTTCGCGTCTTGGATGTGATGTTATTCCAATGTACACAGAAGTAGACGGTCGTTTTCCAAATCATCACCCTGATCCCAGCGCACCTGAAAATTTACAGGATTTAATTGTACGGGTAAGAACAGAAAAAGCGGATCTTGGTTTTGCTTTTGATGGTGACGGTGATCGTTTAGGCGTCGTCACTAATGAAGGAGAAATTATCTGGCCCGATCGTCAGTTAGCCTTTTTTGCTAAAGATATTTTGTCACGTCATCCAGGCACGCCTGTTGTCTATGATGTCAAGTGCTCCAGCCACTTGACCAATATCGTAAAACAGTGTGGTGGTCAGCCCATCATGTACAAAACAGGCCATTCACTGATTAAAAATAAGATGATAGAAGAAAAAGCTTTGCTGAGTGGAGAAATGAGCGGGCATATTTATTTTAAAGAACGCTGGTTTGGTTTTGACGATGGTCTTTATACAGGAGCGCGTTTACTAGAAATATTCACAGCTCAGTCGTTAAGTAGCGCTGATTTATTTCGCACTATTCCCTCGGGTGTGAATACACCGGAATTAAAATTGGCGATGAATGAGGATCTAAAATTCGGTTTTATCGATACCTTGGTAAAAAATGCTGACTTTCCAGATGCAGAGATGACAACTATCGATGGCTTGCGAGTGGATTTTGAAGATGGCTGGGGATTAGTCAGAGCATCAAATACCACGCCGCATCTTATTTTGCGTTTTGAAGCCATTAATCAGGCAAGTCTGGATCGCATTAAAGCGGTGTTCCGTGATTTGCTGTTAGCTCAGGATAAGACGCTTAAGTTGCCGTTTTGAGGGATTTATGATGCCGTAAGCCCGTATTAGCGCATGTTTTGACCTCATTACGCGACAGCGACTATATACCCGAAACGTCTCATATTTCGGGTATACTAATCATCGCTACGGCACAAATTTATTCCGCACTTTCAGTGCTTACCAAACAAGACGATTTTAATAATATTAAAATCCATGCTGACAAGATAACGCCAATCCCGCCCATAACCCATAGTGTAATATGAAATGCTTTGTCATAACCAATAATAGCCTGTTGAGTCGCATATTGCTGCTGTGCTGCCGTACTGATAGCTCCAAAAGAATTTAAACTGACATTAACGTGACCCTCAGCAATAGCATTTAACCATGCAGAAAGATGCTCTGGCCCGACGAGTGCCAGCCCTACAGAAGATAAATTTGCATACAATGCGGTTGTAAAGATAGCTGCAAAAATAGTAATAGCAATCGCCTCGCTACCTAAGCGAAAAGTATTTAATAAGCCAGCTGCCATACCTGATTTTTCCGCAGGAATAATACTTAACGCAATACCATCCACTGTGCCAAAAGATAAGCCCATGGCAATACCGCCAGTTAACATAGGGAAAGCAAGACCTAAAAGCGAGGAATCAGGATGGATGGTTTGTAAAGAAAAAATACTAAGCAACATAAAGCCCATCGCAATCGAAATAATGGTTTCCGGTGTCAGTCCACGTTGAATCAATCTAGAGGATAAGAAAGGCAACACGAAAACTGGTCCTGTTAATAAAATAATTGCAATACCCGCATCCACAGGATTAAATTGCAAAACACTTATAAAATAGATAGGTAGGTAAAGGATGATTGTCACATAGCAAAAGCTAGCACGACAGGAACCATCGTCATTGCCAGGAATACTCGCTCCTTAAGAATTTCCAGTTGCAGCATGGGAGCAGGATAGCGCTTCTCCCGGTAAATAAATAACCCCAAAAGGATAATAACACCCGTTAAAAGACTCATGATTGGTAGACTGAGTCCTCCCCATTGTGACGACTGAACAATCGCAAACATTAAGGCAAACAACCCAACAACAAATAAGCTCGAACCCAGCCAGTCAAAACCGATATTATGTGCTGGAGACACATGCTTTTCTTTGAACGTCAAACTCAGTATTGTCACCAAAATTAAGCCAATGGCGTGGGTATAAAACACAGACTGCCAGCAAAACATATGGAGCAAAATTCCTGACAAGGTAGGACCAAAAGCAACACCCGCGCCCGCAACTGAACCAAACAAGGCAAAAGCACGCGTGAGCGCATGTCCAGAAAAATTATTCGAGAGAATGGCTGGACCACAAGCAAAAACAGCTGCAGCACCAATCCCAGCAAATGCCCTTGCTATATCAAGCAAGTATCCATTTGGTGCAAAGCCTGAGGCAATTGAGGCAATTGCAAACAATAAGCAGCCCAAGGTAAATCCTCTAGCCCGACCAAAGCGATCAGCCCATGCACCCCATAACAACGTAAAACTCGCAAAACATAAATTAAAAGAAGGAGCTATCCATTGCAAAGAGACAATGTTGATTTTTGCACCTAGGTCTTGTCCAATAGCAGGCAGAATAATTCCCGTACCCGCAAGAGCCATGGGCACGATAAAAACCGCAAGCAAAATAGTGAATAGAAGTAGGCTCTTTGATGATGTTTTTTCAGTATTTGATTCCATTTTCGGTATCTCTCTTATGAAAGGTTAGCGACTCAATTATACAATAACCGTTTTATCAACGTCTACCCAAGCCCCTGTTTCAGCTGAAAGTAATATCGCATCGATAATTTCACAACAACGTAAACCATCGATAAAATTAGGAGCCAGTGACTTTCCTGTTCTAAGCGCTTGTGCATAATGACGAAAACTTAAAGTAAAAGCTTCGCCATATCCTATACCTTGTGCAGTAACTCCTAGTCCAAGCTCGCCACCTAGAGCAGGAAACCAAAATAACTCTGCACCTGGATGTGCACGTCCTATCAATACAGTACGATAACCGGATAATTGCGGCTCATCTGCTGCATCAAAAATTTGAAGTTCATTGCTGCGTTCCCAGCTAAAACGGATAGCTCCTTTATCACCGACAATGGAAAAAAAGACATCATTTTTATACCCTGGTAAAGCCCAACTAGCCTTGATCGAGCCAGTGGCTCCATTTTCAAAACGAACCAAAGCTGCAGCCAAATCGTCCACATCCACTTTTCCTGATTGAGTGCGATCGTGAGGAAAAGGTCTTTGTTCAATAAAGCGTTGAGTCAAGGCTGATACACTTGCAATATCTCCCACTAAAAAACGTGCCAAATCAATAACATGAGATCCAATATCACCTAATGCACCCGCTCCGGCACAAGCTTTTTGAAAACGCCAATGCAAAGGAATTGTCGCATCATTATTATGATCTTGAAAAAAATGCCCTTCAAAATGACGAATTTTTCCAATCTTACCTGCCTGAATAAGTTGTCGCGCTTGCACAATAGCAGGCCAAGATCGGTAGGTAAAATTTACTATATGAACTTTACCCGAAGCCGCCGCATGATGCGCCATTTCAGCCGCTTGATGACGATTCATTGCTAACGGTTTTTCACATAAGACATGTTTGCCATGAGCAAAAGCATCAAGGCATATTTCATGATGACTATCATTCGGGGTTGCAATATCAACTAAATCGATATCAGCACTACGGGTAATACTGCGCCAATCGGTATCCATTTGGGACCAACCCCAACGAATGGCTTCATGCTCCACCAATGCCGCATTTGTATCAACCAATCGTGTTAACTCAAAACGATCGCGCTCATCATCAGTCAGACTCGCCAGATTACGCATAGCAAGAGTGTGCAGTTTAAGCATGTAACCCGCTCCTATCATCCCTACACGGATGGGAGCAATACTATTCACATTTATTTGCTTCATCATAAAATAAATTCCTATTTTTTATTGGTAAACCAATAACCATAGCTGCAATAAGTAAAAGCATCCCTCCTATTAACCCCACAGTGGCTAAAGGAAAATGATCGACTAATAAGCCGCCTAGAAACGCCCCACTACCGATACCTATATTAAACATTGAAACATAGATAGCAGATGCTGCATCTGCTATCCTGACTGGTAATACCAGGATTAAAGATTGCAGACCAATGGTTAAAACACATATCCCACCGCCCCAAATAATCAACAACAAAGCTGCTATGATATTGCTACCCATTGGTAAACAGGAGAAAATCATGATCATAAAAGACATTATCGCCATGACTGTAAAACATGCATATCGTAAATTCTGATCTGCTAGTTTACTTGCCAATGCACTCCCCAGCACACCCGCACCACCAAATAAAAACAGATAAAAGGCTAAATGCGAAGGTGCTATACCTACGCCCTTTTCTAATAGCAAACTGACATAGGTAAAAGCACAAAAATGGCCAGTTAAAGCAAGAATAGTCGCCAAAAATACCCGCATTAACAAAGGATGGCCGGCGATTAAAAATAATTGATTTAAATGTCCGCGATTTTCACTCGTTAAACGCGGGAAACGTATAGCAATTGCTATTGCAAGCAACACACTGGTTAATGCAACGGCACCAAAAGTAAAACGCCAACCCATATATTGAGCAAGTAAAGTGCCAGCTGGAACGGCAAGCACAGTTGCAACAGCGATCCCACCAAACACGATCGCGGTGGCTCGGGCTTTCGACGAAGAGCCAGATACGCGCACACATAAAGGCCCTACGATTGACCAAAAAACACCATGACCAAAAGCCCCCAAGACACGTGCTATAAATAAAACATTAAGCGAAGACGCACAAGCAATCAATAAATTCGCTCCGGCAAAAAGCAGAGTAATCAACAATAATAAAGTACGTCGTTCTAATGGAGCTAACCAGGAAGTGATTAGTACAGCCGTAAGACCTACACTCCAAGCATAGGCAGTTACCATTAATCCCACTGTGCCAATCGGTTGTTGAAAACTGGCACTAATTTCGGGAAGAATACCAACTGGCACTAATTCAGCTGTAACAAAAACAATGGCTGTCATCATCAATATCAAAACTGAAAACCAATCGGTACACTCTTTAGAATGTGATAGCTTGTTTGTTAATAATATTTTCACCATAAGTATGTCTCAGATTTTAAATGGCTGTTGATGCACCTCTTTATACTCAACACACATGAGTTTTCGGAATTTATAACGCAGCTATTTTTCGTCAGATAAAACAATTAAAACAAGCAATAGTTACTCATATTGTGCAGTTTTAATTGTTTTATCTGGCGAAAAAGAGCAAGTTAGAAAACCGAAAACCCATGTGCGTCGAGTATATTAACTCAAACATGGTTTATCACTATTATTAGAAATTTCCTCAGCATCAACATCAAAAAAAACTTTGGGTGGTTCTTGTTTGACTGTAAAATGAGAAATTGAGCTAATTAGACTATCCTCTGCTGATTGAGGACGTACATATTGAAAATCATCTTGAAGTTTTAGTCCATCGTAAATAGCCTGAGTGATTTTTACAGGAAAATTCAATAACCCATCAAGGGCAGTATTGGTTAATATCACCACTGAGATGTCAGCAGTAGGATCAACAAACATTTTGCAACCGTAAACTCCACCCCACTCAAAGCTCCCTTTCTGCCTTGGCGTTCCTGCTTCTTCTGAATTACGAACGACAGCAAAGCCCATTCCGAAACCATAACCCGGACCTGCAGCAGGTACATCAAAATTCTCTACACAATCTTGAGTCATTAACGCTACGGAAGCTCTGCTCAGTATCTGCTCACCACCCTGGCGTATTGCCTCCAGAAATTTCAAATAGTCTTTTGATGTACCTGCCATCCCCCCACCACCAGAAGGATAAGCTTGCGGATTAGTAATACGCCCCGGCGCATAATGAATGAATCCACAACCGGGCAATAATACTTTATCTTTTTTCTGCATTAAACGAGTTTGCTCGTCTTTTTTCCCTTTATCTGCATAGGCTTTTGCTAAACGATCACTATCCTGAATATAAAAAACAGTGTCATGCATACCTAAAGGCTCAGTGACATACCGTTTAATGATTTCTGGAAGAGGCATATTGCAACATTTTTCAAGTATCGCACCGACCACATCCGTGGATACGGAATAACACCAATTGGTTCCGGGCTCAAACATCAGAGGAACCAACGCCAGGCGGTTTAAATTTTCTTCGAGAGATAAAACAGCTTCATCTAAACCATCAGATACACCCGCTGAATGATAAGGCTCATTGTCTTCAGAAAGAAAACCATAAGTCAAACCGGATGTATGGTTCAATAAGTGGCGCAGCGTAATATTGGCTATAACACCACTTTTTAATTTGGGTTGAAAATTTGGTAACCACGTAGTGATAGGGAGATCTAAATCCAGCTTACCCTTTTCAACCAGAGCCAGAGCAGCTGCAGTGACAATAGGTTTAGTCAGACTTGAAAAACGAAAAATAGTTTTGGCATTCACTTTTTTTTCTGCTTCGCGATCTGCCAGACCACTATGACTTTCAAATATAATTTTTCCATTTTTCGCGATCATTATACTCGTGCCAACAATATTATCTCTAGCAATTTCTTCATCAATCATTTTTTGCAAAAAATTTTTCATACTCTTTTCCTATTTAAAAGCTAAAACTGGGGTTGATTTTTTTACGACAAAATTATTAATATAATTACGCGCAGGTTTTTCAATAAAACGATAGGCAAATTCAGCTAATATAATCACAATTACTGCAAATATTAACATAGCTAACACATAAGTGCCTGTGTAATTAACACCTAGTGCTACTAGTTTTTTCACTAGTACCAGCATAAAATAATTCATTTGATTATGAATCAGATAAATTGCATAAGACAATTCTCCCAATCGATAGACAGGCAAACTACCTATGATTCGAGAAACCAAATTTGTTTCTGAGATCAAAGCTAAAATAAACAAGGGGAATAATACGACTATCAAAATATCCGCTTGTTTAATGCACATTAAAGTCAATATTAAACAAAATAATATAGGCGCGAACCAATTCAAGGCTGTTATTTGTTTTATCCAGTTTAATCGGGATACACGAAAAACAATCATGCCTAACATAAAATCAGCGATGCAGCGTAGTGCAGGATAAACTGTTTCATAGTTCCATATATCCAGCAATCCTGCGCGTTTCGGTTCGTTTATTAATGCGGGCAGGTGAACTAATATAGGTAATGTAATTAAAGAAATAAGTCCTGATAACCCTATCCACAACCATGACCGACGTAAACATAATAATGCTAAAAAAGGAAATAATAAATTGGCCACCCATTCTGCACTGACAGACCAGGCTGGGGTATCCAGACTCGGAACATGTAACACACTTTGCAACATAGTCATATCAATTACTGCCGAAACAGAAATAGAGGGCCCTGGTCAATGATCCATCCAGTGAGCAGTAATTAAAATACCTGCAGAGATAGTGGTAAGAATATATAAAGGATAAATACGTGCTATTCGACGTACCAAAAAGATACGATATTCTCTCCAGGTAACGGCCTTGTCAAAACGGGAACCATACGTCATTGCAATAATAAACCCTGATAAAACTAAAAACAAATCGACCATTAAATAACCATGTCCCAATAGGTTTGCAAAAGCTCCTCCTGCAAGCAAATGACTTGCATTAAAATGATAAAACATTACCATCGTAGCAGCAATCCCACGCAACCCTGTTAACGAATAAATTTCTTGTTTTTTCATAATGAAAAATTCCTACCGCTATGTAATATGCAAATCAAAAAGTTTTGTTTTTGACGGTGATATAGTAAGTTGCAACTCAGTAAAATCCATCTGCCATTTTTCATGAGGGGTTTTGGTTTTCTGAGCATGTGAACCAATAGCAAAAGCGGGTATTCCTGCTGCATTGGCTGCTATCAGTCCTGCACACGCATCTTCGAAAACCAAACAATCTTTAGGTAAAACCTGAAACATTTTTGCGGCCAACAAATAACCATCCGGTGCAGGTTTACCTTGCTTGACATCCTCGGCAGTAATCAATAGGGATGGGATAGGTAAATCTGCAGCTCTCATACGCCGAATTGCTAACTCCCGATTTGCTGAAGTGACTATAGCCCATTGATGAGTTGGCAAGGAATGCAATAATTTTTTAGCCCCTTGAATAGCAGTAATGCCTTCAAGATCGAGCATTTCTTCAGCAACTACTTTGGCCGTTTCTTCCATCACATTAATATGCTCAGGAGCAAAAAAAGCAATCGTTTCTGCGGTACGACGACCATGAGAATAGGCTAAAATGGCTGTTTCATCTAATCTATGCCGTTGGGCAAAATATAGTGGGCTGAGAAATTCAGACCACGAACAGGGGTAAGTTAAGATATAATTCTCGTCAGATAAGCAGGAGGCGAGATGAGCGAAAAGAGAGCAAAA
>JABEVJ010000162.1 GCA_013043985.1 Legionellales bacterium
CAATTATTGCCAAGGTAAAGGATTAACTTCATTTCTTTTGAACAATATTGACAACGTATTATATTGATCTTTGAACAATCAAAGTCTGAATAATCATCTTGAATTTTTTACGGGATCATCTTGATGCATAATAGAAAACGACCTACGTCTATTCCTTACCAAGCTCCGATGCTGCCTGAGGTGGATTATCAGAAAATTGTAGCAGGCGATGCGTTGTTTTCATTGACGGGGTTGGAGCAAGGTACCGAGGAAAGCGCGCTGTTTTTTTTGGAAGCTATCCAACCTTTTCTACTCGAAGAGAAATGTGTTCCATCGCTTCCTTTTTTAGTCGGCCATTTATGTGTTTATCTCAGCGCAACCATGACACTCTATACTGTTCATGCAGCAGAACACTTGGAGCCGTTGGTGATTGCACTGATTGAGCAACAGACGAAAACCGCTTACCAGTATTTTTCCGATTATCCCATTAATCGCACGGCGAAAACTCGCCAAGAAAAGGAAAAAAATTTGACCACACTGTACAACATCACGCCAGGTAACATTTTAATGCGCACCCTGCGTCTTGAGGAGGTGATAATGGAAATGATGGAGGCGTTGGTTAATAATCAGCTCCCCTCGACAACGACAGGTCAATCCCCTCACGTGATGTTATCCAATGAAATGCTCATCAAAATGGTGCTTTATCTCAGTAGCAAGGAATGTCCAAAATGGCGAGAGCAACTCGATGGGTTGTCCGATAATTATGTTATCAATCAACAAGCTATTCAGCTAGGCTGGCTAATTGGGTGCTTCTTACATCAAGGGAACCACGCTGTTGAAAATAATCCTTTCTTTGAAGTGGGATTTCCGCTCATTCGCCTTTATCGAGACCACATTTATCGGCTGATGAAGGTATTTGCTGAAGCCAAGCACGCACAAGAACATGCACAAGAAATAGAAAAGAAGACCCACATTGAAAGCTTATTGACTGACATTCACCAATTATCCGAAAAAACTCAATCGCAAACGGTGCCTGCCATCACGCCATTTCAAAAACAATTTTTGATGGCAAAAGCTGATATTGAAAAAACATTGATATCGTTGTTAGAACAAGGGTGTGCCATCAAAATTATGGTAATGAGCCTTTTTTATTTTTGGTTTACGCTGGCAGCCCCTCTTTATCATCGAAAGTCTCAATCTATGGAAGATGAAGATCCTCTTTCCCATCTGACTGCAATTATTGCTTTAGTCAAAAAAACGGTAAAAGACTTACCCGCCCCTGAATTTTCCAGCGATGTTCACCAACTCAATGAAAAAATGCAAGCATTGAAGCAGTATGCTTCTGATCCAGAAAAGCTTGACGATGTGCCTCACGATGAAGCTATACGGCAAACGCCCCTTGTTAATACAGCGATTCATACGGTAAGCAGTGATTACCTTCAGCAAGACTTTCACCCTGAAGCGGTTGCCAATGCGTTATTTTCCCATTGGTTGAGGCTATCGGTTTTTTTCGGCATTTCAGAAAATGAGTGGCAAAAAATGGATTATTATTTCGTGGAAATATTGCACGCGGTTGAACAATACATCGCGACGATAGCGACCGAGCCAAAAGGTAAAACCGCATCACGGACTTCAAACGACCAAGGGCGAAACAACGTTTGTCCGTGTGGCAGTGGTAAAAAATATAAGAAGTGTTGTTTATAAAAGCAAGCAGCTACCAGTATTTTTTTCATTTTTAATTTTCGAAAAGGTCAAGTCTTGCTTCAGTAATCGATCATTAATTTAGAGGAGCAGTGGAAATAAGATGACTCGTGAGACCAAACATGCTGCTAATCATCAGCAAAAAGGCTGGGCTTTATTCAGTGTTGATATGATGATAAAAAACCAACCAGTTGATACCTATTTTCTCATGGATTTGGATAGGGGGCTTATGCTGGGATTTGAAATAATTATTCAAGATTTGACGCCAAGCATCGTCAATATGTTGCTTTTAAATGGGGAAAAAACCGTTAATTCGATGCCTGATTGTCTGGTGGTATCATCCAGTGAGCCTTTTAAATCGCCTATCCAAGAAGCCTCACAGCAGCTCGGTATTGAAATGAAGGAGCTGTTTTTTTCTGTTTTTGAAGAAATGATTTTACCAGTTAAAAAACATATGGCTGAAAATTTTTTTTCTCCTTCGTTCTTATTTTTGCAGCCTTCACATAGACAGGATGAGCAAGACAGGGAGTGTGCAAAACAGCTTTTTCCTGCTAGCTACGAACCCTGCTCCTGTGGCTCAGGCTCAAAATACAAGTTCTGTTGCAAGCGTATTTTTAAGGAAATCGTCGAGGCCATGGTAGCTGCCGAAGAAGGCAAGCTCAGCAAGGCACTTTCTTTTCTGGATGAAGCAGAACAAGTCGTTGGTACAACTGCGGAAATACTGTGTCGTCGCTCTATCGTGTATTCATTTTTTAATGATGATAAAAGCGTGGAATTTCTCAAGGCTTGCTTGATGCTCAATCCCAATCATCCCCGGGCAAATTACCTTTTGGGGATAGACTTAAAAGAAAGCCATCAGTACGAAGCGGCTATCGAGGCTTACCAAAAAGCGATATCCTTTTATCCGCCTACTGACAAGTTTCATTTAAACGAAGTGTATAACAATTTAGGTTGCACCTATCATGCCATGGGGGATATAGAAAATGCGAAGCTTGCCTGGGAAAAAGCCCTTGCACTGTTTCCGCAGGACAAGGCGACCCAAGCGAATTTGAGAGACTTTATTTATAATGGAGCAGACAGCGAGGCGAGCCTGATAGTCAGCCCTTCTACGGATTACCACTAATACCCTGATTTAGTATGATTTCTGCTTTAGGAGGCAGAGGCCTCTTTTCCCTTTTTGGCATGGGTTGATGCTGAACGTTTACTGGCTTCTTTAGCTTTTACTAAAGCACTCATCATCCTCGGTGGATTATTATAATCTGCCTGTTTTGTGGGTTGATGAACCATAATGACACGTTTTTCTGGCATGTTATTGATCATCATTGACTTGCCCCTCGTTTACCGCTAATGAGGTAATCGTACTTTCATTTTCTTAAGTACGTCGATACTAATATCAGTTCTTTTTTCAACCTCTTCCAAGGAGCGGCCTTGCTCTAACAGTTCCATTGCCAAAAGGACATTATTTAGTGTTTCGGTTTTTGCTTCCGCTTTGCCTTCTGCTTTAAATGCTTGTGCAATGTTCATCGCAACTTCTCCTATGTTATTCGGTAATGTTTTTTCAATAAGCTGCATAAATTCGCTAGTTCGCCCAGAATCAAACCTGTGCTTCTTCATGCTATATTTTAACACAACTTCGACAATTTCGTTAGCAATTTCAACTTTGAGTTCTTGACAAATGAGACCCAATTGTTTCATCTCCTCAACCAAATCGCGAAAATCAGCATGGCATAGGCTTAATTCCATGATACCCGCTAGCTGGTGCTTTCGTATGTCTTCTTGAGGAATTTGTCCTACATCGATCAGCGTAAAGGGTTCCAAAAAAGCTTTCCTCGCCATTGTCTCCAGATCCCCAAAAAGCATGAACATATCACGGCTATATTTATAAGGGTGCTTTCCGTTATATAGTAAAACCGGAAAAATAAGCGGGAGAGGCAAGGGTTTGGATTTATTTTGGATGACGTGACGTTTTAAGCCCTGCATCATGTAATATTGGATTCTGAATGCCATTAAGCGATCCGGTCGGCTTTGGTGCTCAATAAGGACGTAAATTAAAGCCTTTGTTTTGTTTATCAAATCAGCACTAAAGATTAAATCGCTTTCATGCTCTCGGAGATCAGGATCAATAAAGCTGACTGCTTCCATTTTGATAGTTGATAAATTCATTTTTTCAAGCACTTCAGCCGGTAAATGAGCGCTGAAAAAATCTTTTGCTACCTCAGGGTGCTCCATCATCGACTTAATAAATTTGTCATGCGGCGTGCGAATAATACCCACAATATAATCCTATTTTAACGGGCTGAAAATTACCCTGGCTACGTTATAAAAACTGCTCATGCAAGTTACCACTGCATGAGCAGTATACTCAATTAACGCGTTATTTCCCAATCACTTTGCGTTTTTCATGTCGCCGAATCAGATCACGCCGACTACAAACGGTTGCCATCGGTTTATTTTTCCCTTTGGCGGCCTTTTTTGTTACAATCACTTTGATCATATTAATCTTCCTATTCAGGATTAATGGTGGTAAGTGGTGGGGAGTGCTGTGAACATTACCCACCGCGCTTTATATCGTTTAATCCACAATGATATTTAAGTCTTTGATGGTAAAACGATAATTTGGACAATGGATGAGCTGTACCAATTGCTCATACATATCAGGAAAGTTTTCTTTTGCCATTTCTTTGGCGTTATGCAACCACCACGCTTTACTCACCGAGTGCGGGCATTCGATGGCGCGAATGGTGGCATTATATAAACCAAATCGCGTTTTGTAATTGGCTGGATTGGGTGGCAATTTTTGCTGAGTCTGGGTGAAGAGTTGGCTGCGTTTTCTCATGTTAAATACTCCGGTTGATGGTTTGATAATGGATTGAAAACCTGCCCTCTTTCAATAAAGAGGGCAGTTAAAAACCTCATCCTCATTAACCTTCCGTTGTTTTTGACGCTTCACGCATGATTATTTCACCGATTGACCAGTAAAGAGCACCGTTACTCCCCTTTAAAGCCACTTCCGAGCCAGTGCCTGGGTGGCATGAGCCGTCAGCATACTGTTTGATTCCCCAGTGTGTCGCCATTTTTTGCTAAACCTTTTGGGACTCCGAGTCCGCCAAAAGGAGCAAAAAATTGGCGACAAGTATCGCCTGCGGCGTGCCCTCGC
>JABEVJ010000163.1 GCA_013043985.1 Legionellales bacterium
CAATTATTGCCAAGGTAAAGGATTAACTTCATTTCTTTTGAACAATATTGACAACGTATTATATTGATCTTTGAACAATCAAAGTCTGAATAATCATCTCGTCAATGAAGCCTTGATCATAATTTTGCAAGGCGGAAGGATCCAAATGGCCAATATCCGCATTGTAAGGATCACGGTGTTTGATGATAAAATCGTTACTGATAACGGTACGACATGCTCCGGACAAAAGCAGATCGAGTGCATTGGCCATAGAGCCGAAATTGGTGGTTTTTTTAGTTCGACGAACCATTTTTTCCCCTGTATGTGTTAATCAAGCGATATCGCTTTTGTTTAAATTAAGTGCTAACGAATTCAGCCCTATAGCTTCGGCGCATTGCAAAAAGAAGGCGAATGAAAATTTCCCCAGATTAATCGTTTTGGTGATATTGGAGGTTGTTTTTTTTATTCCTATTTGTTCGAGTGCCTGTCTCAAATCGTCATAAGAGAGATTTCGCCTAGTCAACTCCACTTTCAGCAACGTCAATGCTTTTTTTTCCCATTCGCTTTTTTCAGCCATCATGCTACCTATTTACCGTTTATAGTACCCAATCATACGCATAAGTTATTAAAAAGTAAAATAAGTATTGACAAAAAGAGGGGGGATCGTTACGCTGTTACTTAAAGGTTAGTTAAGTAACCCATCGGTATTTATTTTGGAGGTCATTATGGACAATCTGCTTCCTTCTTCTCATTCAACGTCTTCTGCTATGCAGTATCCAGCGGTGGTGGTGTGTTTTGCCCGCACCCTCAAAACGATGATGAGTATCCAGCCTGTCATCCATCATCTTATTGCGATTGGTTTTGCACTCCTTGTCATGGTTTTATTATCGCAGAAAAACCTATTTCCTCCGGTTGTCACTCAGTATTTCATTTATTCAGACGATTTGATTTACGGACTCATTCTCTATCAGGTCATGAGGGCTGCCTCGCGCTCGCTCTTTATCTCCTGCGTCACTGTGTTACTGAGTACCATAGGTTTTTTCATGCACACTCAGGGATATTGTCTTGGCGTGAGTACACCTGATTTACAATATGTGATGTTACTCGGCGTTGCTGGCCTCGTGATTTCAATCTTTGCTATCAAATAGCAACAAGGCGGGGTGGTGCCATGTGTTCACCATGGCATCATCCCTTCACCATCAACTGATAAGGAGTCAATGATGATAAACGGTACTTTACACAGAAAATCACCAACCATGCAACCTATGGCGAGCTATTGCGGTTTCAGGGAACTGCGAAAGAGACAGGCGAAACGGCGTTTGAAGCTGGGAAATGTGGGTATACCACTGCATTCAAAAGTGAAACTGTCTACTTTTTTCTGTAGCAGTAGATGATCCCTGTACGTTAAAAGAAAAAAGTCCCTATCCCAACACCGCCGAGGAGGGTAATGACTGCCACGGCAGCTAGGCTGATGTACATGGCTTGGCGTTGGGATTGGTGTACCTGCAATTTCTCCTCTGACAGTTTATTCAGGGCGGATTGAAACTCTTGCCGCATGGCTTCTCCAGCTTCCAGCAGGTGTTTTTTGACGTTCTCGGTGACGTAGGTACTCGTCTGAGTCACAAGTTTTTCAGCCATGACTTTTGAAGTTGTAATCTGCTCAGCGCACGAGGCAGCCGTTTTATCCTGTGAGACATCCAGCATGGATTGCATTTTTTCGAGATAGCCAGCCAGAACCAACTCATTCAGCGTGACGGTTGCGAAAATAGGATCGCTGGGATTCAATATCACATGATGACGTTTAGCAACTTCCTGGATAAGTTCGTTAATTTCCATTTTTAATTTCTCACATCATCCAGTGCATCTGATCGAAGATAGCTCGTTTTACCATGCTGAGCCGCTGTTTTGCCATCAGACTGCAATCAGGACTGGCGTTAGCATCGTCAAATGTCATGCGCTTATCGAGCATATAGGCCACGTCTTTCCCAAACGTATCGCCCGTATGTTGACGGATCCGGATAATCCCCTTAATACGGTCACGGTGGGTCAAGTAGGTTTTCATTTCTTCAAAGGGTTTACCATCGGCTTCGATAAGGCCAAAAAATTCATTGAGCCATACAACCAATTGCGCAGTTTCGGGGAGTTGAGTGGCAAGAGCTGCAAAACCATTCAGCGTATCAATCAAGCCCTGCCCTCCAGTAATGACGGTATGAACTATTATTTCTTTTCCTGCGTCATGGAGTAAATCAATCGCCTGGTTCTCAATGAGGTAATTGGATAACGCGATAAAAGCTGATGCGCCGTTATCGATCACATAATGGCTCTCCTTGTCACTCAGGAGAATTTCCATCATTTCGTCAAAGCGTCTTTCGTTCAATCGTGTGTTGTCCATTAATTGAATATGTTTGACATTGAGTGACTGATATCCCAGCAATGTGGTGTTAATCGGATCAGTATCTATGCACATGACTGGCAGTTTATGTTCAAGATAACATTGCGCAATCAATGAAGAAACTAATGATTTACCGACCCCACCCTTGCCCTGTAGTGTAATATGAATTTTTTTCATCAAAAGCCCCTTAAATAAGTTCGTCTTTATCGGGTGTGGCATTGAATGCAAAACGCGATGCTTTGGTAGGTACGGGTGAAGCCAGATCAGTTGGCTTTTCTATTTTGTCATAGGCAGGTGGTTTGACCTGGGTGATGTATCGCGCGACATAACGTGAAAACTGGCTGTAGCTGATATTGAGTTTCTCAGCATGTTTTTCATAAATGAGAGTCAGTGGCCATCCGGCTTCAATGGCCTCAGAAATGAGACCCTGTTTTGCCAGAAAAGTGACCCGCCCCAACCCTCGTTTAGTACCCGTTTTCGTCATCCCGATGATACTCCTCTTTTGCCGATTTTTGAATGCAACACAATGCGATTTAATGCAAATCAATGCAACTTAACGCAACACAATGCAAATATACGCTTCTTTTGGTGTTTTATCCAAAAAATAGTGCTCGGTTGCATTCTTTTGCATTAATGTGCATCATAGCTTGAAGGCAGGACAGGTATTGTAGGCCTACTCGCAAGCTCGCTCAGCCTCCAATACCCCCCTTACTCGCCTACCGGCTCGACGGGTTTCCTGCTCTGCGAGGCTAAAAAAATACACCCACTACCGTGGCCTAACTCTGGAAATTGGATGACTGACCAACCAGCTCAAGATGAGATCATGTACCTGCTCAAAGATCGAAAACGTCCGTTCAAAGTGTATGTGTCGCCTCGCGATCGGGAAATGATTAAACAATTGGCCAAAGAAGCGAGACTCTCTGTCTCCGATTATTTGCGGCTGCTTGGATTAGGTCATGCCCCCAAAAACACTTTTGATCAAGCAGCGATTTTGCAGCTGGTTAAACTCCATTCTGATCAGGGGCGGTTAGGTGGTCTGCTGAAACTGTGGCTCACAAGTAAACCTAATGAAGGAGCATCAAAAAGTGAGGTGCGCCAGCTGCTACGCCAGGTTGAGCAGTGTCAAAAAGACCTTCAATCACTGGTGAAACAGCTGTGATATCGAAGAAAATTACCCGTCGTAAAAATCGCTCCGATCCGGCACGGCTCATCAGTTATATTCTCGATGCCAAAAACCAGGCCGATCCGGTCTTATGGATGAGTCCTGAAGAATTTCAATTGAGTCAGCTTCACGGTGATAATAAGCTTGCCTTTTTCAGGATGAACAATTGTGAGGCTGGTGTACCAGGGATGGCGATGGCTGAGATGCTCGCCACCCAAAAACACAATACCCGTTCCAAAGCGGATAAGCTGTATCACTTGATGATTTCCTTTCCGGCGGGAGAAATTCCAACACCGGAGCAGCTCATTGATATTGAGGACAGTATGTGCCAGGCACTCGGTTACAGTGAACATCAACGAGTTTCTGCTGTTCACCAAGACACCGAAAATGCCCATATCCATATTGTCATCAATAAGATTCATCCGACCCGTTTTACCTGCCATGAACCTTATCGGGATTATTATACCCGTGATAAGGTCTGTCAGGAGATGGAGAGCAAACACGGCCTGATGCAGGACAATCACGGGAATAGGCGAAAACAATCCAATAAAGCACGTGAAATGGAGGCGCATCAAAAGGATTCCGCCTCGTTACTGAGCTGGGTACGGGAAAAAACAGGCGATGCCCTGCAGGAGTGTTTTGAGGCGGCTCAATCCTGGCAACCATTGCACCAGCTGCTTGCCTCGTTTAACCTCGAAATCAAACCGCATGGTGCAGGGCTTGTTATTGTAGATACGATCAGTCATATCGCTGTGAAAGCCAGCAGTGTTTCACGGGTACTTTCTATTAAATCGCTGACAGAGAAATGGGGCGTTTATGAGCCGCCCACTCAAATACAAGCACCCTCAGCGATTCAGTACCAGAAAAAGAGCCCGTCAAGGTTATCGTCTGCTCCCTTGTATGCTGAATACCAACTGGCTCGGCAGGAATCATTAACAGCAAAAAAGACAGAGAAAAGTGCGCTTTACGCAGAGCAATCAACGTTTAGAGAGAAAAACAAAGCCTGGTATGCAGCACGTAGAAAACTTATTAAAGATAATCCACTGTTATCAGCTAATGAAAAACGCATCGAATATAAAGCGTTGTATTCGCGTCAGCAACAGGAAAGACTTAATCTTCGTGATGAAGGACAAAAGGCTCATCAATTAATCAATGCGAATTTTTCTCCTCTGATCTGGGATAGCTTCCTGCAATCCAAAGCACAGGAAGGTAATCCTGATGCGCTGTCTCTGCTCCGCCGTAAAGCCCAAATCAATAACGTGCCCTCTGGTAACTGGGTACATCTGAATACAAAAAAACCAGATATCACGACCGTGGTTCTGCCGTCTCATCCTTATCAGGTCGATCAACGAGGCAACGTGCATTACACGGTTGCAGATGGTGGCACAGTTATTGATAAAACGAGTGGTATTGAGGTGGATAAAATTACCCAGGAAGCGGCCTTCCTTGCCTTAAGCTTGGCTTCATCACGTTTTGCAGGTCGTCCGCTTGTGGTCAGTGGTGAGGACTCATTTAAACAGCGTCTAATTGCCTGTGTGATAGAGAGAGGACTGGATATTCACTTTTCCGATCCAAAAATGGAGCAAAAATGCCAGAAAAAACAAACGATTTTCAATGATATGCCGCCCGTTGTCCGAGTCAGTCAGGCTTTATTGGCTTATGTTGATGCCCGTAACCAGTTGCGGGAACGAATACCGAGCATTAAGCTACACCGTCTGTGGAGAGCAGAGGATGCAGGTGAGTTTGTTTACCAGGGTACGCGTAAACTGGCTGATGGCAGCGAGGCTATTATTCTCGAAAAAGAGGGGATTATGCTCGTTAAGCCAGTGAATAGGATGATGCAACCGACAAAAATGAAAATAGGCCAAGTGTTAACGCTCGATAAAAAGGGGCGACACATTGAGGCACAAAACCTCCTATGAGATCAGTATTATTTTGGGGTGCTTAACAAAGTTGTCATAAAATAGCTCCGACGTACACACTCAAGTAAATTTTAATAAATTAACTTTGTGTTGGTGTTTAGCCGATTTTTTGAAGAAATGCTTTTGTTTTTTTAGGGAAAGTTTTTTGATGAAATCGCTATTTCAGTCCTCTGTAAGCCTTTATCTGTAAGGCTTACAGCCTTATGCCTCTTTTACGCAGGAATGTGGTTAGTACCCTTAGTCGCATTTAATTTTGGATAGTTTGTGCGGATGATTGCAAGAAATGGTGTTTATGATTGTGAGGAACTACAACTAACTGCTAACTGTCCATTTTTGACAAAAAAAGCAACTTATGGCATACTTTAATTGTCCATTCTTGACATTTAAGAGTAAGTAGAATGAAAGTGAAATATGAAGAGTCTTTTGAGTTCAAATTGTTGCAAAAAGTGGCTTCTATCGAAGGCAATACCATTTTTCGCAGCGATTTTAGCGATATAGCAGGCTCAGACAGGCAAATAAGTCGCGCATTATCAACCCTCGTGAAAAAAGGCGTATTAACCCGCCTTGGTTATGGTATCTATGCGAAACTAGAACCATCGCTCTATCGAAAAGGAGAATATATCCTTCCGAGAGGCTTTATCGAAATCGCAAGAGAGGCGTTGACAAAAATGGCTATTCCTTGGCAAATGTCCGACTACGAACGACAATACAATGCGGGGGAAACGACCCAAATCCCCGTAAGACCCACCACACTTATTCAAAAACGTTTTCGACGAAAACTAATTTATAAAAACAGGGAGTTTCCTTTTGAGTATTCCTTACGATCCCATTAATTTGCATCGACTGATTGTGGAGACAGCTGACATTCTTAACCTGGATAGTTTGTCTGTCGTAGAAAAGGATTTTCATGTCACACAGGCCATTCATGTTTTATCTGAAATAAAAAATGACGATTTTAGCTTGATTTTTCAAGGAGGAACATCCCTTGCCAAAGCGCATCGTATCATCGAAAGAATGTCCGAAGATTGTGATTTTCGTATCCACGTTAAGGAGTCATGGATACATTTAAATCCAAGCCAGAAACGAAATCGATTGCGTGATTTTCGTTATGAGATGATTGCTTACCTGAAAAAGTTCGATTTTTTAATCGCAGAAGACAGCATAAAAGTACGCGATGCAGGTAATTACTTCCAATTTAATCTATTATACTCATCCTTATACGATAAAAGTAATGTGCTTCGTCCTCATATTCAGCTTGAATTTATGGCAGTAACATCAAAACTACCAACGCAACTCATCCCAATAACTACACTCATTAAACAAGTATTAGGTGAAAATGTTGATCACCCTGAAAAATCAATTGGATGTGTTTCCATCAGTGAAACCACTGCAGAAAAGTGGGTCGCATTGACTCGGCGAGTAAGTAATGCCACACGAAATCCAGCCGCTTTTCTTGATCCTACCCTCGTTCGCCATATTTATGATTTGTACTGCATTGGTGAGAAGAAAAAAATAAATGAGGAGGTTTTCCCTCTCATTAACTCATTGATAAAAGAGGATATTACCCGTTACAAAAATCAGAATACAGACTACGCAAAAAATCCAATCGCTGAAATTAAAAGTGCGCTCTTAATGTTATCTGAAAGTAAAGAGTGGGAAAAAAACTGGGATATTTTTACTCAAGAAATGGTCTATGGAGAAAATAGGCCAAATTATCAAACGGCACTCCATCATTTAAACCGACTCAGCGAGCATATATTTTCTTCACTCAAACTAAACTATGAGCCAAAATCTGGTTATTTCAAGCCAATCTCTGAAATGCGGAGCCACCATCAAGCCTGGTTTCAAGCCTCGCTACCCTCAGAAATTGAAAGTTTACGCAATAGCGAAAATGACACACTTAAAAAAATTGGCGGTTATTTAACTGTCCTGACCAATCAACAAAATAATTCGCCCCAAAAAGAAGCACAGTCTCGGGAACTATTAGAACTATTAACCAAAAGTGCCTTGCGTGATCCTACTCAAAGTCCACTACTTCGATCTGTTGCACCTGTTTTTTCTCAAGCAGCCCAAGCTTTTTTTGAAAAGAAAAAGATTCATTCACAGGGGCTAGTTCGTTAAATTAAAACTGAGAATTTTTAATAAATAAAGTAGATATCCTAAACGCATTTTTTAGTTGTTACTTAATGTTTAAATCCTGAAGAATCGCACTGACTTTTTGTTCTTTAAACAATCTTTGTAGCTCTTTTTTAAACTCAGACTCGCTAAGTCGGCGACATGAATCCAGTGTATACCGATTTATCTCTTCGTCGTGAAGAAGAACATCTTCTTTTGACATGAAACTCATTTTTAACAGCATCTTTTTTTTGATTTTTCCAAAAATAATGATCGCACACAGTTGCTTATCTTTAAAAATTTCTTGAACTTCAGGCGCAACAAAATCTACTTCAAGGGTGATTTGATTGTATTTTACATTGGCATAACGATTTTTCATAAAAAAATCATAGAATAATGTCTTATAATAACCTTCCTGTTGATGCTGACTGCCAATAGGGAGAAAATATTTACGAAAAAGTTTAATGGGATTTGTTTTAAAAAATAAAAAATAAGGCCAAAAAATAGTGCGGACAATATAATGGAGGCGCATTTTTTCGATAAATTTTTGTCGGCGAGGCAAATCGTCATCCCATAAGGGTGACTGTTCAACTCGCTGATAAGCGGTGAAAGACATCAATCCCCATAAACCAACACCTATCACATAGACGAGGATTATCAATGACACCATGTATTTTTTTCCTTAAACCGATATTGGCTGAAAATTTCAGATGACAAATGATATCTTTTTTCATCCTAAAAATCTATAGCGTGTTATTTTATCGAAGGAAATTACGCAATTGAAATACGCTCAATGAGCGTATTTCTGTATAAAAGAATCTAGGCAATATCAAATCGCGCCAACACAGACGCATCCTCCATTTTGCCAATGGAATTACTAATCTGTAAACCTTTTACCTTAAACGCTGGTATGAAAAATCCAACAACCTGAGTCAATACGCGCTGGAAGGCCTGCAGAAATAAATTATCGGTGGTGCTGCGCTCTTGATTGATGACAGGGCGAACATGCCGATTGAAATAGTGTTTAAAAGGCGTAAAAGCCACATTTTTATCCTGTAAAAGTATGAGTGAATGGTTGATCGCCTCGCATTTTTTCTTCAATACCAACGCACTTTTAGCCATTTTTTTTTCATGGACGGGCAATCCCTGACGCGTTAAAACAAAAATTTGCCCTGAAGGGTTGGTCGAAATTTTGTAATGCACTGGCCAGCACAGTCGAATTTCGTGGTAAAGGTGTTTTCGGTAATCAATTAAAAGAGTATGGGCTTGCTTTTTTTCCATTGTTTTTGGCGATGATTTTAGTTGCTGCTCCCATGAGCCATGTATCCTTAACGAGGCCAGTTTACTGATATGACCCGTCACCTTCACAGCATGGATACATTGCCAAATTAATGCCAGTGCAGCAACGGTTTGTGAATCGTCAAGTACATCAGAAATTGATTCCAAACGCTGCAAGAGTGCGCTTTTTTGTGCATCCGTCATGTCCTGGAGCAAATCATCGAAATAGGGTTGCAATTTTTCTGCCAACGCGTCAGCTGACGCGTTGTGCTCGTAATCATTAATAAGGGTACTAACCACATTCCTGCGTAAAAAAGGCATAAGGCTGTAAGCCTTGCAGCTAAAGGCTTGCGGAGGTATGAAATAGCGATTTTAGCAAAAA
>JABEVJ010000164.1 GCA_013043985.1 Legionellales bacterium
ATTTTGTTCTTGTGTGAGTTCAATGGGGAGTGCGAAAAGATATTCCCGCGCAGGTTGTGAGTCTTTACGTTTTTCGTTGGCATCAACCAAGTTCCAAAAGTCGGAAATGGTTTGCGTGGGAGCGAGTTCGTGTTTTTCTTTAACGGCTTTAACCCACTCCGGCGAATCGTGCGGAATCGTTAACTCACTCCAGATAACATCCGGTTTATCACTGTAATCATAGCTCCGCTCTTCGCGCGCTGAAAAAAGCTTATCTGCACGGCGATAAGCGGCAGCGGCGATAATGCTTTTACCCTCTGAACGCTTAATCATTTTAGCTTTGAAGTGATAGATGGCCATGGGGCGAATACTTAGTGTTAAAATCCGTTTTCATTATAACAGCAGCGCGTGTTGCTCCGCAACACATAAGTGCGCTATTACTAGACTGCTGGGTACTCGCTGCGCTCGTAAGTGGTAAAATGGGGGCTAGCCCCCATGCCCCCAGGATATTTATAGCAGAGATTGATAACACGCCAAGAGTAGTGCTAGTTGCGGTTTTTATTACTGAATGGTACATTAAGGTTGTTTAAATCATAAAGTTGTCAGAATCGCTTTAAATACGGTTCTACAAATACTTCAAAATCGAAAAGGATCATGATATGGCCAATTACGCAGATAAATTATTATCCATAGTGGATAAACAAAAGAAATTACAGGCTGAAGAATCAAAACTCATTGAGAAAAGAAAAGTTGAAATTGGTGCTCTGGCAGAGAAATTCGGACTGCTAACGGTATCTGATGAAGTACTTATTGGGATTTTTAGTGAAGTTAAAAATGCTATTGATAAAAAAACAGACAAGCTCAAGGAATGGGAAAAATTCGGAAACCAAATGAACAAACCCCGCGCAGGAAAAGCAACCAACCATGCAAAAGCCCAGCCAAATACCGAAACAGCTTAAAAAGCTTCAAGGTGAGCTTGTTTATCTTGATAGGCAATGTACGCGCATGAAAATTCAAGAACGCAAAGAAGACACAAGACGAAAAATCCAACTTGGAGGACTCGTCAAAAAAGCCGGACTTGAAAATGAGAGTACAGCTATTTTGTACGGAATGTTACTTGAAGCAGCCGAAAATTTATCAAGCAACGATGCAGAAAAAATTCGTACCCGTTGGAAAATAAAGGGCGACTTAGCCTTTACCCGTGAACAAAAATAATCGCTCTTTTCAAAAAAAAGGGCTTGTTATTTTTTGAAATTATGATATTCTAAAATTGCGGTACAGGCGGGGACGCCGATGACCGCGCAGAGATTGAGGGCGACACAGTCGCCCTTATCTTCCTAATCGTTTTCTATTTTCTCCTCAATAGTTTTTATCTGTCCTTTTAGATAACCCATGTCATAAAGAAGTATTTTTGCCTGATTTATTTTTCCATTTTCCTCTAAAATACGAGACTCTTCCTTTTTATTTTCAATAAAAGCACGTGCTTCTTTTAATGTCATGGTGTAGTACCTATGATAATAAAAATCTGTATCAAACCGATAAAGTTTCATGTCTGGCTGTTGGTGTTGGTTGACAAAATCCAGCCAGTGACCCTTATAAAGAGATAACCAACGGTTATTGCTTTCTCTTTCAAAAACCGACAGAGTCTCATTGCGCGAAAAAATATAGTGGTACTCGGTATCTATGTGCGCATCACGATTTTTCGTAAATTCTGCACTCTTATTAATTCTAAAAAACTGACTGGCATAATCTTGGAGGTTATCAGGGTACTTGCTGTCATGCATCAAGTAGAAGTTTTCGGCGGCACCTTCTGGGTAACCATCAGAATGAATATAAAAGCAAACAGTGACATCGAGTAGGTGACAATTGGCTGATCTGAATTCATAGGTTGCGCGTGTTGACATGGTATTGATCCTTAAAACTGGGTTTTTGAGAGGGGCATTGCTGCCCCTCGTGTCTTAACTAAAGAGAATGATTTGTTAACTCATTCTCTTTTCTGCCAGTGCCCACAATGCCCTATTTAAGTAAACGCCTTGGTCAATACTTTTAATCGCGCGTGATCGGGTACGCTTAGGATAACCTTGTGCATCATACGCGTAACCACGCACGCCTCCTTTGATTAAATTCTCCTGTATCAGGTTAAATACGGTAAACAAATCGTTTTTTTGATCAGCTGATCGGCGGGGAATCAACAAATGCTCAGGCTTAAAGGCTTCTGCTGTTTTGCCTTCCTCGAAACGTAAGGCATGTGCTTCTTTTGCCAATTCGATTTTATCGGATTCGTTCAAAATGAGGTGGCTCATTTTTTGGGAAGCTTCCAACATCCGGTTAGCACTTTCGATGACTTCATAGGTGCCCTCAATCACTTCGCCTACTACATCGCCCTGATGACGTATGCGAATTTCACCGTAATTGGTACCAGCAATCAGCCCGTTACTGCAAACTAAACGGTATAAACCCGCGATAAGCTTATAGGACGAAAGACCATCATGTGAGTTGATCAAGACAAGCTCAGGAAATAAACCATTAAGTTTCGGCTCGGTGTCAACATGTCGGAAACGAAGCATATGTTTTGTATAAGCTTGTTTGTCAGCTAATCGGCAGTTGGATTGGGTAGCTTCCGTTGGCATAAACCCTTTTTCCATTAAGGCGTCCACCACATTGGCGGTGGATATGTGGCAATATTTGCTACTGGTTCTACCTGCGCTTTCGCTGGTAAAGACAGAGGGAACTTGACGCAACAAATATTCTTTGGTTAATGCATTTAACATAATCATTTTCCTTTCGTTAGTTTTTCACTTGGTTAACGTTCTTTATCAGAACAAAGACAGTATAACTCAAACCCTCTATAATGTCAACTATTTATTACGGTATTTTTATATCTTATTTTAAGTTTGACATATAAATAAATTTCGACTATTATTCGACTTTAAGATTAATTTATTGAATATAATTGCTCATTAACAAATTAAGAAAGAACTACTGCTCTAAATTAATAATCGTTTTTTTGATTGAAATGGTAATTTTTTGTATGTACTTTTAATTTTATTTATGGTACGCTATTCAGTAATAAGATAAATGGAACCAATAGCAGGAGCATAAAAACATGAATCATGCGGATTTTGATTTTGAGCTGGTCAATGACGTAGTGGTTATTTATGACCATGATAACGGTAATATTAGCGTGACAAACGATATTGATTTCGTCCTTGCCAGCATTAGGGATGACATCCCTAACTTGGCAAACAAACCCGTTATCTATCAGGATTCAGACGGTCGGTTTGACCGCGTTTTTGTTGACGCATCCGGCCATTTCGCCGGATTTTGCGCCATTGGCGAAAAAATATTGGAAAAAGCATTGGCTAAACTGGGTCGCCCTCTGTTAGAAGGACAATAACACTGTGTTATTAAAGTTTCGTGTTGAAACACGCAAAATCAAACAGCCACGTATTGTGGTGCTGCGTTTGAGCCAGGATGAGACAGGCAAACCGCTTGAAAGATCCCTCGGCTCATTTAATTCTAAACGCAGCTATCAACATATTATCGAACAGCTTACGGAGGCTGAGCGTTACGAGTTTGATAACTATGTGGCGACATTAGCGTTTTCCAAGACCTTATTTAATACCGAGGCTGACAAAGTTGACCGATTTATTATTAAGGCAGCACCGGATTTTAAAGAAGCCTTGTTTGCTATTTGGGAAGAAGCCAAACAATGGGGGATCACCTTTACGCCAGAACATGAAATGCTCATAGGTTTACTCGAAAAAGCCAAGGCGGTTGAGCAAGAGCTTTCTATCTTGACCCAAGGCCATTTTAGTGCGCTGCAAAAATACGGAATAAATATTCATCAGCCAGCCCAGGACAAAGAAAACTCGACCGAAAGTGAAATATTGTTTGTTACCGCCCTGAAAACCGCTCGCACGGGTGATCGCCTCGCCGAGCTATTTAATGAGATTGCCTCTCAAAAATATGGTAAAAGCCCCAAGTTCAAACCGCACCATTTTGATTTTTTCATTAATGCCAAGGGTAAGAGTACGCCGCCGTCCTTTCCAAAATGGTACTACACCGTGGCAATTGATGTCCTGCTTGAGCTTGGTATCGCACCGGAGACCCTCATACCGCCCGAATTAATAACCATTCATTGGCTGCGGCTAAATAAACAGGCCGATATATTAAAAACAGCAGCCCTCTTTGATAGTGTCTTTCCAGCACTCCGGCACAATACACGCTGTCACCGCCTCATTACACGCGAACATATGAACAGCGATATTGAACGAATGGCTAAGGGTAAAAAATATCTCTCGCCCGCTAAAGCCTTTGAAAAATGGCTTGAGGAAAGCATTGCGTTAAAGTCATCGCCTCGGCTGGAAACTGTGATAAGTACTTTTAATCGAGCCTTTCCTGCCTTGGCCGATAATCCCTTTTTTATGAAGCTCATAGCGTCCAATCTGGAAAAAGACAGCAGGACGCAAGGAGAAGAAAGTTAAGCTCATTTTATGGGCAATTTAATTATCATCTCGGTAACGAGATGATAAAAGCGCGGTAGAAAGCGTTCGAAGCACTCTCTACCACTTACCACCGTTAATCTAAATTGGAGATTAAGATGATCACAATCATTGTAACGAAAAAGGCCACCAAAGGGAAAGTAAAACCCATGGCGACCATGCGTAGCCAGCGAGAGCTCAGGCGTCAGCATGAAAAACGTAAACTCTCGGGAAATGCTGGATAATCCGGTATACTGCCCATGCATATCACTGATTGCATGGGCAATTAAGCCGAGATGAAATAGCATGAGTCAGTGTAACCAAGTTGATTATTAAGGAATACTCATGAATGTTTTTGAACCGAATACCTTGTTGTTATTCATTTTGTTTTTTGTTCCAGGCTTTGTGTCCATGAAGACCTATGACTTGTTTATCCAGAATGAGGGGAGAAAGGCTTCCTCGTACTTGTACGATGCAATTGCTTACAGTGCCATCAACTTCGCCCTTATGTCTTGGCTAATTGCGATCTTGTTTAGATACCAATTTTATCAAAAACACATGTTTCTTTTTGCTATCACGATGGTTTTAATCTTGTTTATCATACCTGCCAGCTTGGGATGGGGTTATGCGACTTTTTGCCGTACCGAATGGTTTAAAAATATAGCTCATGGCTTTGTTAACCGCTCGTGGGATTGGGCACTTAGAAAAAACAAAGGATTTTGGGTTATCGTCAATCTAACCGATGGAACCCAAATCGCGGGAATATTCGGAAAGGACTCTCATGCTTCCACTCATCCGATTATGGAGCAAATTTTCTTGCAAGAAGCGTGGGCATTGGATGAGTCAGGAAAATTCACTTCTGCTGTACAAGGAGCAAAAGGTGTTATAATATTAGGTGAGCATATTGTGTCCGTTGAACTATTTGAGGCCAGAGACAAATGATAAATAATGAAAAGCTGAGTGATTTCGTTGTACGAGGTCACCGCCCTACAACTGATGTTGATCGCAACTTTCCCCCAGCAGGTGGAAGCGTAGTCACAAAACAGTTAAGAACGATAAGAGAAGCGACAAAGCGTACCTCTCGGGCGGCGTCTATTAAAAAAAGCGAGAGCCAATAAAAAATAGGGGTATACCTCTTTTTTTATCATATCTCGCGAGAGATGGGCACCAAGTATGGCTATCTCCCTTTGCAAGCACGCCCTAAATATTAGTGGTAATCAATAGAGGAGCTGACTATCAGACTCGCTCCTCTGTCTTTTCCATTATAAATAAAGTCTCTCAAATTTGCTTGGGTCTCCTTGTCATGATGGAACAATGCAGGGGCTTTTCCTAGGCAAACTTCGCATTTTCCAGATCCCCCATAGCGTGCTAGGTGCAACCTAAATTGTTATATCCCTTTTTTCAGCGAAGAAATCATACAATTCATTTTCGAGACTACGATTTGTGCCTTGTTCTAAAATATACATGTCATCAACAAAACAATGACGGCTTTCTGCGGAGGCATGTATCTCATGTGAGATATAATCCAGTGCCTCGTATAATTCACTCTCTGTTTCATATTCAATAGTCACATCATACTGTCCATCATCCATTTTTTTGACTTCGTGTCCATCAAAAGCAAAAAGTTCAGCATTTTCATAGGCTTTTTTGCGACCCCTGACAAATTTATTGTTATTTCGAATAATAAACCTAAATTCCGCCACAATTTTTCTCTTTTGTGGCTTAACATCAAGCTTTTTTTGTATTATTTCGATCTCTGTTGGTGTAATGGGCTGCCTTGCTGATTTCAGATATTTGTACAACGTTGCCCGTTTGACAGTAAGAGCTTCGCAAATATCCTTGATTGAGTTGCTTTCATCGGCATGTAGTTTTTTGGCAAGCTCAATTTGCTTGTCATTCAGCACTCGTGGTCGTCCACCCACTCTGCCGCGCCTTCTTGCAGCTAACAAGCCCGCCTGTGTCCGTTCTCGAATGAGATCACGTTCAAACTGAGCCATCGCAGAAAAAATATGAAAAGCGAAAGTACCTCCGCTTGTGCTGGTATCAATATTTTCCTGAATGCTCTTAAAATCAATGCCCTTTTCATTCAGGGAATTCACCGTCTCTATTAAATGATGCAGCGATCGACCGAGTCTATCCAGTTTCCATACAACGAAGGTATCCCCTGCCCTACAATGTTTAAGTGCTTCGCCTAACTGAACGCGATCGTCTTTCACACCACTTGCCACTTCACTGTATATTTTTTTGCATCCAACTTGCTTGAGAGCATCTTCCTGGAGTGCTAAACTTTGATCGGCTGTTGATACCCGAGCATATCCGATGAGCATTATTTTACCTTTGGTTGTTATGTGATCAAATCAATCTATCTACTCATCAAAAAAATTTAAATACCGGACTCTGTTGATAGATAAGTTTCGAGATTTTATATAGACCTATCGAAAAAAGCAAATAGATCGGAAAAATGCGATCCATTTCAATAATGAATAAAAAACAACCAAAACCTGAAAAACCCCAAAAATAAAAGTCTCAAAAACGGTCGTTTTATGGATTGGTCAATAAGCTGTCAATTGACCTACCTGGTTCTTCTTGCCTAAGTTATCCCAACGTTATTACTCGACTTGTCCACAGAATCTGTGGACAACTATTTTTTCTTTCCAGATGTCAAATGCAGAAGTGCTCTTCACTAGAAGTCAGAAGTCCTGTTCACTGAGTGAAAATTTACGTTAGAACCAACATATGTTCCCAGCTCCATACTTATTATTGAGCAAGTAGTAAGGTCGACTTCTGAACAAAATGCCAAACAGTGAACTCGCCCTCTAAATTTTTTAGTCATTTTAAAGGTCAGAAGTCGGCTTCAATAATAAAGTGAGAGAAATGCCTTGTATGCTAAATCTATATATTTAAGTCAATACCACTTGGACTAACAACCTGATGTAATAATTCCACTCTTTTTGAGTCACCTTGAGCTTTAAAAAAACGACAACTCTGTGCCATAGTTTCAGCATCAGGTTTAATGTCAGCTTCTTGCAAAGGATTTAATGTTCCAAGATAAGTTATTTTTTCTTTATCCGATAACATGGCATGTTCAAAAGTATTAATCGAGCTAAGCTTCGCCCACAATCTAAATGCAAGTGGAAATGCAGCCAAAAACGCCTCTTTATTAAAATTCGCTTTTAAGGCGGTACTTGCCATTTCAAATCTTGGTTCTTCACTACTTAAGTTTTCATTTGTTACTACATGTTTATTGGCTAACCATTTATCGGTTACTGAATTCACAAAATCCTGAGCATAAGATACTTGAAACGCCAACAATATACCTTGAAGACAATGGAAGCCAGTTTGTTTTTCGTTAGCAAACTTAGGCCTTACAGGGCTAATATCGCGCCTGGCAGCATATTTAATTATGTCCATATAATGCTGGTTAAACAATGTTTCCATTTCTTGTCGATGCAATTTTATTTTTTCAGGATAATTTTCCTCAGATAATTGAGGTGGAATATGATTCATTAAATTTGAAGAAACAGCGAAAAAGTTATTGCATGAAAGCTCTGCTCGTTTAAATCTATCTGTATCGAAAGGTACAGCCCATGTAAACCATTGTCGTAAAATTTGTATCGCTTTTATCGCTTGCTCTTGATCCTTGAGTCTATAACATTCATACTCAAGATTACGTTGATTAAGTAATTCAGATGAAGATAATGTCGCTTCAACTAGACCGGATGGCTCACCGAGCCTTCGAAAATGCATAATTTTATAAATATTTTGCTCTATATCTACCTGTGTAACAACAACGACATGACGAAAAAAATGCTGTGACTTATCTTTTAATAAAAGAATATCTCCTATTTTTAAATAGCTAGGATCAATCATTTGTTATTCTCCTTTTTTCATGAAAATATCTTCAGCCTTATTTTATCAAAGATGTCAGTGAAGAGCACTTCTGAATTTGACACCACTACAGCATGATTTAAGTATTAATTAATACATGCATTTCTAAATATTTTCTTTACCTTTCTCTTCCCTATTTTCCGGCAGCAACTAACTCATTGTGAGTAGAGAAACGCTTTTAGACTTGATATAATAGCTACCTAGTGCTTCATATTTGGCCAAAACGTGGCAAAATAAAAAGAACACTCTCCACGGAATTTAATGCGATACTCGAGAATATTTCTCAAGCTCATTATAGCCGATTAAATAATCGGCTATATCACTCATACAGTATTTACCATATTCATGGTATGAATCTTATTACACGTCAGTTCGATGAAATTTGAGTTATGAAATGGCTAATTTATTTACAACCCGCAAAGAAGGTTTTTTAGGTTGCAAAGAATAGGCGATCAAGCCAGAA
>JABEVJ010000165.1 GCA_013043985.1 Legionellales bacterium
AAAACTGCACAATATGAATAACTTGCTGGTTTTAATCGTTTCATATGACGAAAAATAGCGGCGTCATAAACCCCTAAATATGAAACGCTTCGGGTATATCTTGGCTTTGGCGTATTTATTCGGTACTATTCACCACAAAGGCGTAATTTTTAAAGAGTGAGGATAGTTATGATAGTTTTATATACAAATTTCGGTAAGATCAGCATTGAGTTAGATGAGGTTAATACACCAAAGACAGCTAAAAATTTTCTTGATTATGTAAAAAGCGGCTACTACGATGGAACGGTTTTTCATCGTGTGATTAATGATTTTATGATCCAAGGTGGTGGATTTGCCCCTGGAATGGAAACCAAAAAGCATAAAGACGCAATAGAGAACGAAGCAGACAAAGGCCAGCCAAACAAGCGCGGCACGATTGCGATGGCACGTACCTCTGATCCTCACTCAGCGAGCGCACAGTTTTTTATTAATGTTGCAGATAATACTTTTCTAAATCATCGTGCTAAAACGCCAGATGCATGGGGATACTGTGTGTTTGGACACGTTGTAGAGGGAATGGATGTTGTTGATAAAATAAAAACAGTTAAGACAGGCTCGCGACATGGTCATCAAGATGTTCCAGTTGAGGACGTAGTTATTGATAAAGCCGTGGAAGAATAGTCGCTGTCGCGTAATGTGGTCAAAATTCGCATGGAGCTGTAGCCCTCAATAAGTATGCAAACAATAATGATTATTTCATTGCTCTTTATGGATAAAACGAACTTGAACAAACGCCTGTATTTGCAGACTTACTGAGGGGTAACGCTGGATTACCCTTCAGTCCGCCTGCAAATAGAGCGTTCGTTAAAATTTATCGAATGATGAATAGATGATGAAATAATTACTCATTTTGCAGGCGGATTGAGGGCTACACACCTTTTGAGCTCATTACGCGATGGGTATATACCTCATATCGTTAATATGGTATAATTTGGCCATTCTTTTTGGTCTAAAATGAGGCTCTCTATGTCGGAACAACCCCTCCAACAAGCATGTGAAGCAAAGCAGTATACGGTAACAAGTGCTGATCTGCCATTGTCTTGCCCAATGCCTTCAATGGCTTTGTGGGATGCGCATCCAAAGGTCTTTTTGCCCATTGCAAAAACTGGCCAGGCTACCTGCCCTTATTGTGGAGCTGTTTATATCCTCAAAAAAAATGAGGAAGAAGAGGGCTCGCCAGAAAAATATACTCAACAAACATGAGTATAAAACCCACATTGAATTTAAATAGGTTTAAATAAATGCTGAATAATGACAATCATCCTAATCGTATACTCGTTGTGGGACCTGCCTGGGTGGGTGACATGGTGATGGCGCAAACTTTATTTATTAAGCTCAAAGAGCAGTATCCACTTGCACAACTGGATGTACTTGCGCCTGATTGGAGTCGTCCTTTACTTGAGCGTATGCCAGAAGTTCATCAATCTATTTCGATGCCGATAGGTCATGGCCAATTTGCTTTTAAATTGCGAAAAAAAATTGCCAACGAGTTGAAGACAAATCACTATGATATTGCCTATATCCTGCCAAACTCATTTAAATCTGCCTTAATTCCCTGGTGGGCAAAAATTCCTAAGCGCGTAGGGTGGCGAGGGGAAATGCGTTACTTGACTCTGAACGATATTCGTATCCTTGATAAAGAACGTTATCCGTTGATGATTGAACGTTTTATGGCATTGGCTCTGCCTGATACTCTTTCGCTGTCAAAGCCGTATCCACGCCCCAAATTGGTTGTTTCAGATGAAAATGTCGATTTGGCAAAACATAAATTCAATTTAACTGATCCTCGTCCTGTTTTAGCCTTGTGTCCTGGCGCAGAGTTTGGCCCTGCAAAACGTTGGCCAGATGCTTATTACGCTGAAATTGCTAAACAATGGATCGAAAAAGGCTGGCAGGTTTGGCTATTTGGATCCAAAAATGATTATGAAGTCTGCGAGCTGATTAATCAGGCTGTTGGCGGGGTATGTGCTAATCTAGCAGGTAAAACCAGCTTAGCAGAAGCAATTGACTTATTATCATGCAGTAGCGCAGTAGTCAGTAATGATTCCGGGCTGATGCATATTGCCGCTGCGTTGAATAAACCGCTTGTCGCTGTCTATGGTTCATCTGATCCACGATTTACGCCTCCGCTGTCTGATAACGTACAAATTGTGAAGTTAGGTTTAAGCTGCAGCCCTTGTTTTAAAAGGGAGTGTCCTTTAATTCACATGAATTGCTTGAATCAGTTATTACCTGAACGAGTTGAAAAAGCCTTGGAACAATTAATGATATGAAAGTTTTAATTGTTAAAATTTCATCAATGGGGGACGTTATTCATACTCTGCCAGCGATTACCGATGCAGCTAATGCCATTAAGGATATTGAGTTTGACTGGGTCGTTGAAGAGGGTTTCCAGGAAATCCCGCGCTGGATGCCTAATGTTAAAAAAATTATTCCTATCGCCTTAAGACGCTGGCGAAAACAAGGTTGGATGCGCTCGGCCAAAGATATTCGGCGGTTCATATCTGTATTGCGTCAAGAGCACTATGATTTAGTTATTGATGCTCAAGGTTTATTGAAGAGTGGCCTGGTTGCTCGTTTTGCACGTGGTTTACATGTAGGACTTTCTTATTCTTCTGCTCGTGAGCCGGCAGCTACCTTACTTTATTCACAAAAAATACAGGTATTACAAGCCCAACATGCGATTACACGGGCAAGACAATTGATTTCAAAAGCGTTGAACTACCCGCTTCCAACAGATGCTCCCCATGCGCAGGTTGGCTTGCCGACTGACGTTAATTTGCCTGTTATCCCTGAGAAAAAGACTATTCTTTTTTTCCATGGTACAACATGGCCAACGAAACATTGGCCTGAAGCCTATTGGTTAGAGTTGGCACAACTGGTTGAAACAGCAGGGATGAATGTATTGTTGCCATGGAATTCGCCAGCGGAGCAAGAAAGGGCAAATCATATTGCTGCCACAACAGGAGCACAATTATTGCCGAAACTCTCACTTACGCAGTTAGCTGGATTACTTCAAAAGGTCACCGCCTGTGTTGCGGTTGATACGGGCTTGGGGCATCTGGCTGCGACATTGGGCATTCCAACGATTTCCTTATATGGCCCAACTGATCCTGAGTTGACTGGCACGTTAGGGCGAAATCAGTACCATTTAATAGGAAAGTTGGATTGTGCGCCGTGTTTTAAAGAACAATGTAAAATAAAAAAAATAATCACAAAAACGGATTTTCCGCCTTGTTTTACGGCAATCTCACCTTCGCTGGTGCTGAGTCGACTGCTCGATATTGTGGAGCCCGGCAAATGAAGACGCTGATATTGGAGCCAGATTTGCTGGATTGTTGGAGCGAAAAAAACCGTTTTGCATTAATTATGCAAATGCAGGGCACAGTTTACCGTGAGATTGAAAAGCGCATTACCCTCAAATTTACTCATAATCAACAAAATTATTTTATTAAAAAACATCACGGTATTCCAGCTACTGAATGGTTAAAAAGTATCTTGTTTGGATGCGCGTCGTCTTTTGGTGCAAGAAATGAAGTGAATCTCCTCAATCGATTGCACCAGTTAGGAATAAAGGCACCGCTTGTTGCTGGGTTTGGTGAACAAGGTCGTAATCCGTTAAATAAACAATCTTTTATCATTACGCGGGAAGTTTTCGATGTTCTCGGTCTGGATACCTACGAATCCAAATGGAAAAATCAAGAATTGACATGGAAAATGAAACAATATCTGCTTTATCAGATAGCCTCGATTACCAGGACATTACATCAAAATGGAATTAATCATCGAGATTTATATGCTTGTCATTTCATGGTTTTGCAAACAGATGCGGTTCATCCTGATGTCACTTTAATGGATCTTCATCGTGCAGCAATATGGAAAAAAATACCGATTCGCTGGATAATTAAAGATTTGGCAAGTTTATACTATTCGATATGGAATTTTAATATTACAAAACGGGATATCTACCGATTTATTCAATATTATTCTGGTCGAGCCTGGCGAGTTGAAATCACGGAGTCGTTAGTGTTTTGGTCTGCAGTAAAAAAACGCACAAGACATTTTATTAAACGACACAGTAAATTTTTTACTACGCCATTGAATAATGTAGGAGAATAAAGACACTAATGAAAGATTACATAAATAATAGCTGGGAACCAATACTAAAAGCGAATAATCTTGATAGCTTTGAGAAACTATGGGAAATCAAAGCTGATTGGTTTGAGCCACCCAATAAGCGGCGGGGTGGATGGAGCGGTGTTTCAAGATTGGAGCTTGCAAACCCAGAAGGGGGAAGCCTGGTTGTTTTTTTAAAACGCCAAGAAAATCATATCTACAAGCCAATAAGAAATTTGATAAAAGGCGCACCCACCTTCAGACGTGAAATGAAAAATATACAACGTTTTACCCATTTTGGTATTCCTATTCCTGATCCTGTTTTTTATGGAGAAAGAAGCGTTAATAAACAAATACGGGCTATTTTGGTTACAGCATCAATTGCTCCTGATTATCGCTCGCTTGAGGATTGGTCTGCTCATTGGAAGAAAGAGGGGCAGCCATCCCATGCCGACAAAAAATTAATATTACAAACGGTGGCAGAGTCCATTAAAAAAATACATAAACAGTTTCTGAAACATGGGGCATTGGTTTCAAAACATATTTTTATAAAATATCAACCAGGGCAAGCTCCCTCAGTACGGTTTATTGATTTAGAAAAAACGCGCTATGCTTTATTGTCCAGAAGAGCAGTGTTTGGAGATTTGAAAGCACTGAGTCGAAGTTTGCCTGACATAGGTAGTGTTGATAAGAGCCGATTTTATAAATACTATCTCGGAACTGATAGGTTAACGAGAGAGAATGCTGGTTTGATGCTTAAAATTTCAAATGCATTAAGCAAAAAAGCTAAGAAACAAGGTAGTTGAAGAGGATGATACGTTGAATAAAACTAATTTACTCACGCAAGATGATTTGCTAAAAAAAACTCGTACATTAACTTATCCACTGGATATCTTTTTGCCTGATGGAAGTCTGTTGCAGCTTCAGGAAAGTTTACGCGTTATTCCAAATAAACGCTTAACTGCGCGTGGCGAATGGCAAAATAACCCCGTGATAGCCAAAATTTTTTTCAAGCCTCGTAAAGCAGCTTATTATGCAGAGCGCGACCGAGCGGGAGTTAATGCTCTTGTGCAAGCGGGTATTCCAACACCAACCTTATATTATGCAGGGCAAACCCAACTTAAAAACGTTTATGTGCTTATTTTCGAGTTTATTGAAGATGCCATCCCTCTCAGTCAATTGTGGGAAGAGGCACTTGAGCCTAAAGCCCAATTACGCGTACTGATTAAAACTATTCATACAATTGCAAAACAGCATGATGCTGGGTTACTCCAAAAAGACATGCATACCAATAATTTTTTAATTAAAAAATCGCGGTTCTATAGTCTTGATGGTGATGGAGTAAAACAGATTACACGACGAAAAGCGGGACTTCGTGCAAGAAAAGGTTTGCGTAATTTAGCGGCGTTGGCTGCAAAAATGTCTTTTGTACATGAGATCAATTGGCACCAGGTTTTCCTGGTATATTGTAATTTTCGCCATATTCGCCCTTCAAAATGGTTATTTTCCCGTTTTCATCGTTACATAGTAAAGCAAATCAAAGAGAGCCGCGAAGAGGTCTTAAAGAAAACATTGAGAGAATGCAGTCGGTTTGTGAAAAAAACCAGCTTGACTTTACGGGCAATTTGGGCGCGTGAAGAAAAGAAAGTCGATTTATCGCAGTTATTGCCAGTGCTTGAGCAGCGCGTGAAAGAACGACCGCCAGCCGAAGAAATCACGTTAACCAAGCGATTTAGCTGTATTAAATTGCCAGCCGAAACTCAGCCCTTGATGGTAAAACATTATATTCCACGACATTTTTTTGAAGGTTTTTGGACGATTTTCGGCATTTCGAAAGCAAAAAAAGCATGGGTCAATTCTCATCACCTCGATTTACTGCGAGTGCCAGGCGTGGGAAGTCTTGCGCTCTGCGAAAAAGGATTTTTTCCATGGTATGGTAAAACTTTCCTTATTTCAAAATTTGTTGAGGGTACTCCCCTCGACCAATTTGTGAGTATGAATGAAAAAAATCATGAAAAAATTGCAGACATTTTTAATGCGATTGCAGGTATTACTGATAGACTGGCTCGTTCACAAATGACTTATGGAAGCATGAGTGCTTCTAATTTTCTGGTCACAGAAAAAGGGATATTGCTTACTAATTTTGATCAGGTAAAACAGCACTATTTCGAACGCTCCTTTAAGCGGCAATCCAGTCAGGATGTTCAGTGTTTTTTTGCGAATTGGCACGATAAACCGGACATTGTTAAGCTTGCAGAGTCTGCCTTTAAAAAAGGAGAAAAAAACACATGAAAATATTGGGCATCTCAGGGACTCTCAGTCATGATGCAGCGGCTGCATTATTTATAGATGGAAAATTGGTTGCTGCTGCTGAAGAGGAGCGCTTTATCCGCGAAAAACATGCAAAAAACCGCTTTCCCAATGAATCAGCAAAGTGGTGTCTGTCTTTTGCCGGAGTAAGACCGGAAGAGATTGATGTAGTTGCATTGCCTTTTGACAAAATTAGCCTGACCAGTGGTGCGCGCTGGCATTATGCCAAGCGTTATTGGTATGCGCCTGACAGAGCATTGGATGCTTTGTTCAATGGAAATCGGCATTTTAGACGAAATTATCTTAAAACCCAGATGTTTATGAAAGAATTAGGGCTTGATGTTGAAAAAACAAAAATCTGTCCTGTTGAGCATCATCTGGCTCATGCTAGCAGTGCTTACCATCTCAGCGGTTTTAAAGAAAAAACGGCTATTTTAGGCATAGATGGTAAAGGAGAGTATGCAACCACCTTTTTTGGTTATGGTGAGCAGGGTAAAATTCATAAAATCAAAGAGTTTTATGATCCTGATTCATTAGGCGGGCTCTATGGCGCATTGACGCAATATTTAGGTTTTGAAATGTTTGATGGCGAGTTTAAAGTCATGGGAATGGCACCCTATGGCAATCCCTTTAAACACGATTTATCGCGTCTGATTAAGTTTAATAGTGAATCCTTTGAGATCAATACCCGATTGGTTAATACCGTTGGATTACGCCGTCATAAACAAAAAAATCAATCTTATTATTTCAGCAAAAAATTAATTGATTGGCTTGGCCCCATGCGTGAGGGTGATGAAATTGACGATCCCTATATTGATTATGCTGCCAGCATTCAGGCCTTATTAGAAGAAGTTTCATTAGGGTTGATTCAAAACTACCTGGGCGATATTCTGAAAGAAACTGGCAAGATTTGTTTTGCAGGCGGGGTTGCGCTCAATGTTAAATTGAATCAACGGATTATTGCTCTTCCCGATGTTAACGAGTTATTTGTGCAGCCAGCAGCAGGCGATGCGGGAACGGCCATTGGTGCCGCTTCTTATGTTGCCAGCAACTTGGGAGATTCTATTCAGCCGCTTGCGCATGTTTATTTAGGTCCTGAGTTCAGCAATGAGGAATGTATTGCCGCTTGTCAAACTCATCCAAATCAGCCGCAATGGCAGCGTATTGATAATGCAGTTGAGTGTGCGGCCGAGTTGTTAGCAGCAGGTAACCCACTTGCCTGGTTTCAAGGACGGATGGAGTTTGGCCCCCGTGCACTAGGAAACCGCAGTATTTTAGGTGATCCCAGCGTTAGGCAAATTGCGGATAAAATTAACGCACAAATTAAATACCGTGAACGTTGGCGTCCTTTTTGCCCCAGTATGTTAGATACCGTTGCTCCAGAAATTTTGCAGACTCATCATCCAGCACCTTATATGACGTTTACGTTTAATGTCGCTGACGCATGGAAATCCCGTATTCCTGAAGTGGTACACGAGGATGGCACTGCACGAGCTCAGGTTGTCAGCTGGGAAACCAATCCGCGTTATTATGATTTAATTGAAGCACTTGCAAAGCATAATGGTAATCCTGTGATATTGAATACTTCGCTTAATCGTCGCGGCGAGCCGATGGTTTGCTCTCCGACAGATGCGCTGAACATGTTTTTTGGTTCGGACTTGCAGTATTTGATTATGGAAGATATTCTGGTGAAGAAATATACTCAAAATACATGAGTGTTGAGTATAAAAGTGCAGATGCTACTGGGATAAATCTTCTGGCCACTTCATGGAGCAATGAAGTACCCTCAATATTTCAATTGCATTATTTTTAACGCGATAAGGAACAATATAGGGGGTATTTGCAATAATCAACTCTCTCATATTTGCTACGCGTCCTGGTCTTCCCATGGCTGGTTGTTCAGATAACAAGCCAATTGAATGCAAAATCTGTTTTACTACTCGTACAGCAGCAGTATCGTTATCTTGAGCAATATAACGTCGCAATGATTGCAAATCGTTCACAGCCTCATCGAGCCAACGAATTATCATTTAACGGGTATTTCCTGTTCGTCATCATGATCCCAGCTATTTACCCAATCAACAACTTTATGATGGTCAACAAAGTTAGCATTTTTGCTATTAGCTTTTTTGATTGCCTTCTTAATAGATTTAATCTGCCAAGCTTGAGTTAGTAGGTATGCTTCAATAGCCTCTGCTGCTAAAAATGATTTTGTTCTGCCTGTAGCATCGGAAAGTTCGCTCAGTTGATCCCGTATTTCGGGCGGAACGCGAATGCTTAATGTAACTGCTGGGTGTGAATAAGCCATGATTATCTCTTCGTATACGTTGTATACGTTTAATATAGCTTAAACAGCCAGTCCAAGCAATGTTTTAATTAAGAGCAATTCAAAACTTTTTCTTTTTGCAATGTAGAAGCCTAACAGGGTATTATCCTAAAAACGGCAGTTGAAATCTACTGCGAAGCATTAATGCCTCTCGCTACGATTCAACTGCCGTTTTTAGGATTATTTCAATGTCATCATAATCCGGGCACCATACATAAGGAACAAAATGATATCATTTTACAATGTTTTCGCCATTATTCTGACACTGTCAGTCAGCTTTGCCTATATTAACCACCGCTGGCTCAAAATGCCGCCAACAATTGGAATCATGTGCGGTGCTTTACTCCTTTCCGCTATTATGTTTGCAACTGGGCTGGGCGAACATGGCAAACTCATCCAACCCTTTGTTACCACTTTAGCAAATCTGCCTTTTCATGATTTACTGATCAACGGTATGCTGGCCTATTTACTGTTTGCCGGGGCGTTGTCTGTCGATATGGGTCATTTAAAATCGCAAGGCTGGGAGGTGGCTATCCTCGCGATGCTTGGCACGATCGCCTCAACTTTTTTAATCGGTTTTTTGCTGTATTTTCTATTGCACTGTTTTCAGATCAATTTTCCCTTAATCAATTGTTTTCTATTTGGAGCCTTGATTTCACCTACTGATCCCATTGCTGTCATTGCTATGTTCAAGGATTTAAAGGCACCCAGGCATATGGCAACCGTATTAGAGGGTGAGTCTTTATTCAATGATGGCGTCGGTATTGTTATTTTTTTGACTCTTTATCAAGCAGCCTACCATATGCAAAGCCCTACCTTCTCAACTATTGGGTTATTATTTTTACAACAGACCTTTGGCGGCTTGTTATTGGGAGCATTGCTCGGCTGGGGAGGAGCTTATCTCATTAAAACAAGCTACAGCGTAAATCTGGCTATTCTGGTTTCGATAGGCGTAGTGACTGGTGGCTATGCGTTTGCACAACTCATTGGCGTTTCAGGACCACTGGCGATGGTTGTTGCCGGAATTATCATTGGTAATTTAACGCATCAATCTTTTTACACCGAGCAGGCAAAAAAAGACTTATTGATTTTTTGGGAAGTGCTTGATGAAATTTTGAATGCAATTTTATTTCTGCTTATCGGATTTGAGTTATTAATCATGCCATTTTCTCTCCAAAAATGGTTGATTGGTGCTTTATGTATTCCACTGGTACTTTTGGTCAGATATCTCACGGTTGCGATGCCTGTTTATCTGTTTACATTGAAAAAAAGTTATTACCCTTATTTTGTCGGCATCTTGACGTGGGGAGGCTTGCGTGGCGGCTTGGCTATTGCATTGGTTTTGGCTTTGCCTCGAGATAGCTATAGAGATTCCTTATTGAGCATGACTTATATGGTAGTGCTGTTTGCCATTATTGTACAAGGACTCTCGATGAAGCGTTTGATTGGGGCTAGTATGGCAAAACTTGCGAAAAATCGTTTGAAGAGAGTATAGTATACTCAAAACACATGAGTTTTAAGTATACTCTGAGTTGATTAAATCTGAGTTGATTAAAAAGGAGATCAATATGAAAACGGAGTTGTTTACCTATACTGCTAAGCAAGGATGGTCAGCTGAGACTTTCCCAGATCTGGATTCCGAAAGCACACTTATTTTGATTTTCGGATCTTCTAAATTAGGAACTAATTTAGAAGTATTCCAAACGCTCTTGAAAGCCTACCCCACTTCACTTTTTTTGGGCTGTTCTACGTCGGGTGAAATATTTCAAGATTCTGTTATTGACGATTCGCTCGTAGTTGCAGTGACAAAATTTGAAAAAACTAAATTGCGTGTGGTTTCCCTTCCCATTCCAGAGACGGAAGATTCGTTTAAAGTCGGAGAAAAAATTGTTGATAGTTTATCTGAAAATAAGCTTAAACATATTTTTTTACTATCAGATGGGCTTCACGTAAATGGCACTGAATTGCTCAATGGTATCAAAAATAGGGGCGAGCTGGTCGGCGGAAATGTTTCCGTTTCAGGTGGATTGGCAGGAGATGGTACAAAGTTTTCATCAACGTGGGTATTTTCGCGTAAAGATTTGATTACTGATCGCCAGGTTGTTGCTGTAGGTTTTTATGGCGATGATTTTAACGTACAGTGTGGTTCGCAAGGAGGATGGGATACATTTGGCCCTGAGCGAACAATCACTAAAGCATATAAAAATATTTTATATGAAATTGACGGACAGCCCGCTCTTGAGCTCTATAAACGTTATCTTGGTGCGCGTGCTGATGAGTTACCTGCGTCTGCATTGTTATATCCGCTTGCTATCCGTAAAGATATTAACGATTCTAATCGAATTGTGCGTACTATTCTATCCGTCAACGAGGCAGACCAATCCATGACATTTGCCGGAGATATCCCTGAAAACTGGCGTGCACAATTGATGACTGCAAATTTTGAACGTTTAATTGATGGGGCTTCAACGGCAGGAAAATCGATTTCTTCTAAGCATCAGCAGGAGGTTTTTTCGATTGCTATTAGCTGTGTCGGCCGACGTTTGGTTTTGGGTGAGCGTACTGAAGAAGAGGTTGAGGCAGTCTTGGAAATGCTACCTGAAAATACCAAGCAAATTGGTTTTTATTCTTATGGTGAAATTTCTCCTGTACAGTTTAGTAATTGCGAATTACATAATCAAACGATGACATTGACGGTATTAACGGAGAATTAGGGTCTGTTTACAATTGGTTCTTTGAAGCGAAAAAGGAGAGAATCGAGGAAAAATTGGTTCTTGTTTGAGGCGAATAGCAAGCTATTTAACGAAAACAAGAACCCATTTTTACCGATTACACTCTTTTTGCAGCCAAAGAACCAATTGTAAACAGACCCTAGTTCTCTATTTAAATAAATCAATTTTACAAATGGAATAATAATGGTAGGACTAAAAAAATATACTGAGCTTGCATTATTAAATAAAGAAATTCTCAGTCTCAATCAAGAATTACTGAGCATAAAAGAATCTTTACTTATTAAAAACGAGCAGCTATTAAAGGAAATTGAAGAGCGAAAAATGCTAGAGAAGAAAAATGAAGACATGCTTATACACGCGGGAAGGCTGGCTTTATTAGGTGAGATGGCAACGGGTGTTGCTCATGAGTTGAATCAACCGCTATCAATTATCCGTACTAATATGCAAACATTGGAGTTTATGGGCAAAGAGGATCTGTCATTTACCGAACTTAAAGAGATCATTGTCAGCTGCATCAAACAAACAGACAGAGCCGCTCATATTGTTAGCCACATGAGAGATTTTGCCCGAGTCAATCAAACTCATAATATGCCTATTAATCTGTATGTACCACTTGATGAAGCTATTGCAATGTTTAACGAACAGTTCAGGCTGCATGAAATTGCGCTGACTCGTGATTATGGAGATGATATTCCTTTTTTATCCTGCTCATCACAGGAAATGGAGCAGTTAATTGTTAATTTATTATCAAA
>JABEVJ010000166.1 GCA_013043985.1 Legionellales bacterium
TTAGTAACAAATATCGAAAATGCTCGTCATTGCGAGGAAGCGCAGCGACGAAGCAATCCAGTAAAAATAGCGTAAAATCAACATCTTAGCACTTGCAACTATTCTGGATTGCTTCGTCGTGGCCTCCTCGCAATGACGAGCGTTTTTCACGTATTTGTGAACATTTTCAATTACGCGACAGCGACTATATACCCATCAGTCCGCCTGCAAATCCAGCGTTCGTTAAAATTTATTGAATGATGAATAGATGATGAAATAATTACTCACTTTGCAGGCGGATTGAGGGCTACACGCTTCCCTTTTTTTGTGAGCAAGCCTACGGATAAGTGCAAATTTGACCACGTTGCGCATATATTACTTAAGGAAAAGTGCTCATTTTTTTACCTAATAAATACTTAATATATTGTCTGTATGATTAACTAGATTAAGACCTCTAATCTCTTAATACCCCGGTAATATGTGAGCATACAAACCCATCATCTAGATTGAAAAAGGACAGTATATGAAAAAACTTCTCAAAACAAATTTGACTCGCACCTCCGTTGCCTTAGCACTTTTATTCGCAGGCACTCAAGTAGCCATGGCGCAAACGGTGGTAATGGTAAACAAAATGGCAAATGACCCTACTACAAATAATTCCAATATGCTTTGTTTTGAGGCTTCGGCATCTGTCGGCGTTCCAGAAGCAAGTCAATATAATTTAAATCAAAATGGTTCAGTGTGGCTGAGTGCGGGTGCTGCGAAACAGCAAGCTCAATATACGGTACGCATGAATACACCAGGTCAAAGTTGTGCAAGCAATAGCGGCACCTATGGCGGGTATATTGGTATTGGTACCGATCCTGTGAGTAGTGGTGGTTATGCTTGGGATTTTTCAGGCGATCTTGCTGAAGGTGTTGCGCTTACTCAGTCTCCAAATCCTTCCGTTGATTGCGGTGCGGGTGCTGATGTTTGTTATGTGGTGAGCTATACACCACCATCAGGCGGTGGCTCAAGCAGCGGTGGCTCAAGCAGTGGCGGATCAAGTAGTGGTGGATCAGGTGATGGTGGCTCTGGCAATGGTGGTGGCGCGAGTTACCCAAATGTACAAACTTATTCATCGGGTGTGGCTTATCGTGGAGTCAATTTATCAGGCGCAGAATTTGCTGATGATGGTTCAGGTCAAGCGCAAAAAGGAGCCTTTACTCCGACAATTGATGATGCTGCTTTATTTTTATATCGCGGAATGAATGTTTATCGTGTGCCAATTACTTGGGAATATATCGCAGATATTAACGGTAACTTGAAAACAGATGCAGATGGGCAACAATATCTGACTAAATTAGATTCAGTGATTACTGATTTATTGGCAAAAAATGCTTATGTTTTGTTAGATCTACACAATTATATGCGTTACAACCCATCGAATGTCACTCTGAATTATTTGAATACCGATCCAAATGGTTCAGATGTCATTGGTTCAGGTGCAAATGCGCCAACCAAAGTTGCTTATGAAAACCTGTGGAAAAATTTAGCCACGCATTTCAATCAACCGAATATGATGTATGACATTATGAATGAACCGCATGATATGCCAATGAGCCAAGTGTTGTTGAATCAAAATGCAGCTATTCAGGGTATTCGTACAGCAGAGGGTAGTGCAGCGCCTCACTTGATTATGATCGAAGGCAATTATTGGACTGGTTTGCATTCTTGGACCAAAACAACCACGTCAGATCAAGCCAATTCACAAGCTTATCCAGCGGGTATTGTGGATTCAAAAAATAATTATGCTTTTGAAGTGCATCAATATTTTGATCCTAACTCCAGCGGACAGTATACATCGGGTGATTGTTTAAGTTCGACCGACTTTATGAAGGGCTATACCTCGAATGGAACGACTTATCCTGGTTTTCCTGTCTATTGGGAAGAGTTTACCAAGTGGGCTAAAACCAATAAAGCTAAGGTATTTTTAGGGGAATTTGGTTCGCCTGACACAAGTAATTGTCGTGCAGATATTAAGACGGTGTTGGATAATATCGATAAGTTTCCTTATGACAGTACGACAGGTGGTTTTCTTGGATGGAGTGTTTGGGCAGCAGGTGGAAGTTGGGGGAATTATGTTATTTCTATCGCACCAGGCGGTCCAGCTAATACACTGATGTGGGATAACGAACTCTACGAGAATTACTTGACAGCAACACAGGATTTACCTGCGTTAGGTCCAAAAATGTTGAGTTTTACCAATGAGTCGCTTTCTGACCTGTTGTTTTCAAGTGGCGCATGGCCATTTCAAATGAAGGGTTCGGCAACCTTGACGCCTGGCCAAACGGTTTATATTTACTCCCCAGACAGTACGACATCACCCGCAGGCCAATATGAATTGACCTATCATCTGAATGGTGATGGAGCTGATGTGATTGGTGTAGGTGTGAATGATGGTTATGGTTACAGTTATGGTGTGGTGGCAGGTATTTCGCCTGTGCTAAAACCAACTTGCGACATAACGGGCTCCAACGGTGACACGAAGCGTTGTTGGTTAGCTAAATAGTTGCATAGCAGCTATTGTCATTCCCGCCTTCGCGGGAATGACAATAGCTAGGGTCTGTTGACAATTGGTTCTTTGAAGCGAAAAAAGAGAGAATCGAGGAAAAATTGGTTCTTGTTTGAGGCGAATAGCAAGCTATTTAACGAAA
>JABEVJ010000167.1 GCA_013043985.1 Legionellales bacterium
CGACTATACCCAACGCACTTCAAGATGCGAAGTTTAGCGCCCGCATGAACGATGAGATTTGGACGTTCTGAGCAAGAAAAGCCGAAGGAATACTACCAGTCTTTCGAGGTTTTTTGAGCGAAGAACGTCCAAATTTCGCGTTCAGGTGGGATGATAAACTTCGCATCTTGAAGTACGATAGGTATATACATCCTTAACGCGACAGCATCATCCAACCGATCTGAAAAATCGACAGCATCGCCTCGAGCGCGACAATAACGATGATAATCACCTCCAGATAACTGGTATGCTGATGCTGCAACTGCCCATTCAGCATATTAAAAAGTTCATGTAAAACATCGAGTTGCTGGTTAAGTGCTGCAACTCGTGGCTGCACGTCAAAAAAGTGAATACTGATTAAATAATCCGTTTCTAAATTGGGATATTCCCAAAAATATTCAGGCACATCGAGATATTCACTATTTAAATTAACCGAGCTGCGTGTTAAAAAAATCGTGCCCATGCGCATTGTTATTTCTTTCCGCGTCAACAAAACCTTGCCTGTTCTCGCCAGTGATTCAAATAAAGGCGTATTTTCCATAATAATTTTTTTAACTGTTTCTTCGTAAAACTCCAGTTTAATGGATTGAGCTAATCCGTAAGAAAGAGCAAGTTTCAATTCAGTCTGATCAGAAGCGAGAGAAATAATTTCAACTTGAAATCGCTTATGGGTGTGAATACGTGTTTTTGAACCATAACGATAAACAAAATAGCGCGATTCTCGCCGATTTAATATCCCCACTGAAAACGGCAAAATCTGCTCCACCAATTGCCGCTCTTCGCGTCCGGTTAAACCCCAGGTAACAAAAGAGCCATGAGCAAAAAAGAATAGCTCTTTATCCTTCCCGGGGTAAGATGCCTGCAGGACATCACGATAGAGGTCAACCACGTACCCTTGACTCTTCAAATATTCGGCAAGTACCGTTAGTTTGAAGCTATTGGCAATACATTTGGCAAGACAACGCATGATAACCACCTATATAATAAGGTTTCACTCAATAACTGTGGATTCAGGTTCGGATTAAGAATCAACTCTTTTCGCACTTCAAAAACATATTGAGTATACTGAATTAATTTCTCCAAAGAGATGCTCGCCAGAAGGCACTGCTCTCCCGTCAATGTAACTCGCTGCTTAACAATATTATTCAGCAACCTGATCAAATTGTCCAATACGCTCAATAAACCTTGTTTCTGCCATCGTACTGCAATTGAAAGTAATTGAAAAGGCTCAATTAATAAACCTGCCAATTCATCAAGCAATTGTTGTTGAATCTGGTTAATATTCTGCTGCGCCAATTCCACTGCCTGTTGCGGTGAGCCATCAGCGCGTTCTAATAACGCTGCTGCAATTACACGATCCTGCTGGATTTGCTGCGCCACCCAGGAAACTGTCGCCTCATCAAATGAGGGATAAATTTTAATTGACTGACAACGGCTGCGAACTGTCGCGGGTAATTGAGCTGGTGAATGCGAAATCAGTAAAAAATGCGAACCGGATGGCGGCTCTTCCAAGGTTTTTAACAAAGCATTAGCGGCGGCAATATTCATCATTTCAGCGGGAGCAATCAAGATAACCCGATTCCCTGAGCGATTCGTCGTTTGCGATATAAAATCAATGATGTCTCTGATTTGCTCAATTTTAATTGCTTTGCTGTCATCAGCAGGTACCATTTCACTGTAATCAGGATGCCCTCTTAAATCAGCCAGGCGGCAACTAAAACAGTCTGTACAATTTTCATTTTGCTTCTCACATAATAAAATGCGCGCAAGCCGTTCAACAAATGTTTTTTTGGCAAGTCCGGGCACTCCACTGATGAGCAGTGCATGGGGAAACCGTTTTTCGTTTTGATAATTTTGTATTTGTTGCCAGGCGGCTTGGTGCCAGGGATAAGTTAATGTCATGAGATTTGCCCTTTTATAGTCGCTGTCGCGTAATGTAGAATAGCGACAAATATAGGACAACGAAAGCGTCATTGCGAGAAGCACAGCGACGAAGCAATCCATGAAAAGTAGTTTTAAATCAATAGATTATCACTAACAACCATTCTGGATTGCTTCGTCGTAAACTCCTCGCAATGACGAGCGTTTTTCGATATTTGCTGTTATTCCTATATAGAGAATAAAGTCGAGAAAATCACTTCCAATTGCGCTTGAACTTTGTCAACTGACACCGACGCATCTACGACCTTATAACGAGAAGGATTCAGCGCTGCTCGCTGTAAATAAGTTGCTCTTGCTCTCTCAAAAAAATCAACTTTCTCCAGCTCAATACGATCTAAAGCTCCCCGCTGCATGGTGCGCTGCAGACAAAGCTCAACTGGAGCGTCCAGCAAAATCACGGTATCTGGAGAAAAACCTTGTTGTACCCATTCTTCTAAAGTCGCAATACGTTCAGAAGGCAAACCGCGTCCGCCACCCTGATAGGCATAACTTGCATCGGTAAATCTGTCACAAATCACTGATTTTCCTTCTTGTAAAGCTGGAAACACCAGATGATGCAAATGCTGTGCGCGCGCTGCAAAAACCAACAATAGTTCCGTATCCGGGTGAATAGATTCACTCTGTTTTTTTAAAAACAATGCTCGGATTTCCTCGGCAACAACTGTTCCACCTGGCTCTCGAGTTTTGATAAAAGGCAATTGATGTTTCGAAAACCAATCAGCAACAAATTGAATAGCAGTGGTTTTGCCTGTGCCTTCGATACCCTCAATGGTAATAAATTTGACTTGACTCATAATGAACTACTTTTTTGTTGTATTTGTTTTAAATAGGCTTTCACTGCTTGAGTATGTTCTGCCAGAGACTCGGAAAAGTTATGTTTGCCTGTGCCATCGCCTTCTGCGACAAAATAAAGAAATTTCGTACTTGCTGGATGTAGTGCTGCGAAAATAGCATCCCCTCCTGGCATTGCTATGGGTGTTGGCGGTAAACCCGTATGCAGATAGGTGTTATAGGCTGTATCCTGCTTAAGATCTTTACTGGTAATATTCCCATTAAAAGAGGCACCCAAACCGTAAATAACCGTAGGATCCATTTGTAAAGGCATCGCAATATTTAATCGATTAACTATCACACTACTAATCAAGAGCCTCTCTGAAGCAATAGCACTTTCTTTCTCAATAATTGAAGCGGCAATCAAAGCATCATAAGGCGTTTTATATGGCAAGTTTTGCTGCTGCGTTTGCCACTCTTTATTGAGTTTTACCTGCATAGATTGATAGGCTTTATTTAAAATTTGACTCTCAGGCACTCCTCGAACATAAAAATAGGTATTGGGGAAAAACAACCCTTCAGGTTGCGTTTTTTTCGACCCCATCTTTGCCATAATTTGTTCCGGCGTTAAGTCTTTTAAGTCGTGTATTAACAAAGGCTGCGCTGCTAAATTTTGCATAAATTGCTTAAATGTCCAGCCCTCAACTAACGTAACAGCATGTTGCATCACTTTGCCTGACCTCAATTGCTGAAAAATCTGCTCGGGGGTAAGACCTGGAGCAAATAAATACTCGCCTGCTTTTAGTGCGTGTCCGGCATTCTGAAGTCGTACCAAAAAAATAAAATAGTGCGGGTGTTGAATAACCCCGTCTTGCTGTAAACGTTCTGTAATCTGTGTCAAAGAGCTGCCAGAATCAATATTAACGTAAACGGGTAAATAAGGATCAACACTGGGTTTTCGCCACCAATCGAGCATGACTATCAGTTGAAAGATACAGCCAGCAGCAAGGATCAAACATAAGCTGAGAAAGAGATAACGGAATGTTCGGTAACTTCGTTTTTCCACTGAGGTGTCAGTCCGTGGTTATGTACTGGATAATTTTTCTTGTCATTCCCGCGAAGGCGGGAACCAATCGTCAAGCTTGCATAGTGCGTATTAATGGATGGGTTCCCGCCTTCGCGGGAATGACACCGAGTACTTAAATATACTCGACACAAATGCAAATCTCGCAATCTCAATCGAGGGGTATCTCTCTACTCAGCAAAACGCTTAAAAATAAGCGTTCCATTGGTACCGCCAAATCCAAATGAGTTTGACAAAGCAACATCGATTTTACGTTCCTGTGCAACATGCGGCACAAAATTAAGGTCGCAACCGTCTGATGGATTATCTAGATTAATAGTAGGAGGAGCAACGTTGTCACGAATCGCTAGAATGCTGAAAACCGCCTCAAGCGCACCAGCAGCTCCGAGTAAATGTCCAGTCATTGATTTAGTTGAGCTCACGGCAAGCTCATAGGCATGATGACCAAACAGTTTTTTAACCGCAGCTGCCTCAATGACATCACCTACCGGGGTAGATGTTCCATGTGCATTAATGTAATCAATTTGCTCACGATTCAAGCAGGCATCATTGAGCGCGTTTTGCATACAAGAAACGAAACCGACACCGTGTTCATCTGGCGCAGAAATATGGTAAGCATCACTGCTCATACCAAAGCCCGCTAACTCAGCATAAATCATTGCCCCTCTTTTCCGGGCAAGCTCATACTCTTCAAGTACTAAAACGGCAGCACCTTCACCTAGAACAAAACCATCACGGTCACGGTCCCAGGGACGACTGGCTTTAGTTGGCTCTTGATTCCGTGTTGATAATGCTCTCATCGCCGCAAAACCACCTAAACCGAGAGGACAGGTAGCCATCTCTGTGCCGCCAGCAAGCATAACATCAGCATCGCCGTAAGCTATCATGCGCGCAGCCAGTCCAATATTATGAGCACTCGTAGTGCAGGCCGTCACGACGGAAATATTGGGGCCTTTCAAACCTTTCAAAATCGATACAAAACCCGAGGCCATATTGATAATTGCACCTGGGATAAAAAATGGCGACATCTTGCGCGGACCACCTTCAGATAAGGCATCATAGTTTTTTTCAATAAAGGGTAAACCACCAATGCCTGAACCAATAGCAACACCAATGCGCGAGGCATTTTCCTCTGTCACCTGAAGTCCTGCATTCTCCATCGACTGACAAGCAGCGGCAACAGCATATTGAACAAATACATCCAATTTACGTGCCTCTTTCGCTCCCATATAAACCACCGGGTCGAAACCTTTCACTTGTCCCGCAATTTTAGCTGCAAACTGACTAACATCGAAGGATTCAACGAGGCTGACTCCACTTTGACCCGCTAAAGAAGCACGCCACGAGTCTTCAACCGTCAAACCCAACGGCGACAGTGCACCTAAGCCAGTAACTACTACTCTACGCTTAGCCATTATTATCCCCAGTCAACCACATTGTGCCTTATCAAATTTTAAAATTAAAATTTGATAAGGCACAAGCCATTTGCAGAAAAAGAAAAAACACGATGTTTTTTATTCTTCTGCAATTTTTTTAACGTAATCAATTGCATTCTGAACAGTTACAATTTTTTCGGCATCTTCATCAGGAATTTCTGCCTCAAACTCTTCTTCCAATGCCATGATCAATTCAACCGTATCTAACGAATCCGCACCAAGGTCATCAACGAACGAGGCATCTGGACGGACATCTTCTTCTTTCACGCCCAATTGTTCAATAACAATTTTTTTGACGCGCTGTTCAATACTACTCATTGTGAAATTCCTCTTCAAGTTAACAAAAATAAAGCACCATACTATACCACTACATGTTAAAAAAACAAGTAAATAATTAAGACAACTGTTATACCCGTAGCGTTTCATATTTAGGGATTTATGACACCGCTATTTTTCGTCATATGAAACGATTAAAACCAGCAATAGTTATTCATATTGTGCAGTTTTAATCGTTTCATAGGGCGGAAAAGAGCAAGTCAAAAA
>JABEVJ010000168.1 GCA_013043985.1 Legionellales bacterium
GACTCTTTTCACCTTCAAGCGCGACTTTCGTACGGAATGACATCGAGCGCTCAAAAATATTTTAGAAACTCGCGATCTCAATCGCGGAGACTATATATCAAACGGAGAGACGAAATCCTTTCATTGCTCTAAAGGCATAACTGGCCACGATGCGATGATAGCTTTGACGAGACTGGCCAACGGAATAGCAAAAAATATTCCCCAAAATCCCCAAATTCCGCCAAAAAACAACACTGAAACAATAATCGCAACAGGATGCAGACTTACCGCTTCTGAAAATAACAAAGGAACCAGTATATTAGCATCAAGAGTGATAATGACTGTATAGATTGCAATAAGCCAGATAAAATGGCTTGACCAACCCCATTCCACAAATCCAATAATTAACACAGGAATCGTCACGACCAATGCCCCGATATAGGGGATAAGAACTGAAACACCCACCGCTACCGCAAGCAAAAAAGCATATTGTAACTGGATGATGGCAAACATAAAATAGCTGACAAAGGTCACAATCATGATTTCAAGTACTTTGCCTTTCACATAATTTCCGAGTTGTACATGGACTTCAGACCAGACCTTTTTTAGCGCGCCATGATGATGGGGCAGGTAATGCCGCACCCATCCTAACAATTTGTCTTTATCCATCAGGAAAAAATAGATCAACAAAGGAACGAGAACAAGGTAAATTACCAGTGTAATTAAAGTCGGTATGGAGGCCAGCGATATCGAGAGTATCATTTGTCCATAATGAGCGATACTGCCACGAAACTGATTCACAGTTGAACTGATTTGAGCCTCAGTGAATATTTGCGGGTAACTTGCCTGCAGATGCGACAAAAGTAATTGCCCTCGTCCTACCATATCAGGTAAGCCGGAAATAAGATTGACGGCCTGTGCCCACAATACGGGGATGAGGAATATAATTAAAATGGCAACTCCCCCAATAAATAAACAATAGCCAATGAGCACAGAGAGCCAGCGCCAGCGGCAGATTTTATTTAGTTGTAGAATTAACGCCTCTAACAGAAATGCGATGATAAGACTGGCAAAAAGAGGTGCCAGCATATCAGCCATTGTACTGACAATGAACACAAAACCAATCAGTAAAAATAATAGTACGCCAGCCTCAGGACTAGACAAGTAACGATGAAACCAGCTTTTGAGCAGTGTGATCATATTTTTTAACCAATTTGACGTAAAACAGAAACCATTTCATAAGCGGCATCGGCGGCATCACGTCCTTTGTGACCATGGCTCCCTCCAACACGTTCGCGAGCTTGATCTTCATTCAATGTAGTAAGTACGCCAAATATAACTGGAATCTCATAATCCAGCATGATACGTTGGCAACCCTGGCTCACTTGCTCGCAGACATAGTCCATGTGGACGGTTTCACCCTGTATAACCGCACCCAACACAATGATGACTTCGTATTTTTTTGTTTTAGCTAGACGTTGAGCGGTAATGGGGATTTCCACTGCACCTGGAACCCAAACCACATCGATACACTCATTCTTAAAGCCTAGTTCTCGCAAGCGCTGTACGGCACCTCCACATAGTGCCTCAGTGATTTCTATGTTGAAACGCGAAACAACGATGGCGATGTCGAAAGTTGGCTTGATATCTTCGGCTTGAATTTTTCGCATTGGTGCGCTCTCCACTCTTTTGGTATACTCTCAAGTTCCATAACTTGTGCGGTGAGTATAACTGCCAAATGAAACTGAAACAATTTTTTTTAAAGGCTTTCTTTGTCTGTTGTATGATGACGATGACAATGTCTGCGGTATTAGCCGATAACTTACCAGATTTAGGTGATCCAAGCCGAATTTTATTGCCAGAGGCGCAAGAAAAGAAATTAGGTAAAGAGTTTATGCAGCAGCTCAGAGCCTCGGGAAAAGTGATTGATGATCCAATTGATGCACAATACATTAACGGTATTGGAAAGAGGCTGGTTGCGGCTGCGGGAGTAAAAAATCAGCATTTTTTCTTTTTTTTCATCGATGATCCCGCCATTAACTCGTTTGCGGGTCCCGATGGCTTTATTGCGATAAATAGCGGCTTACTGCTTGAAACACGCACTGAAGATGAATTGGCGGCGGTAATGTCGCATGAAATTGCTCATGTGACACAGGGACATTTAGCTCGCAAATTGGCTGATAAGTCGAACCAGAAATATTCAATGCTGGCAGGTATGTTGGCGGCGATTGCGTTGGGCCATGTGAGCGGTGAGGCGGCAGAGAGCGCAGTTGTGGCAACTGTGGCGGGGTCACAGCAATCGATGCTGAATTACAGTCGTGAGTATGAAGAAGAGGCTGATAGAGTAGGAATCACAACCCTGGCCAAAGCTGGATTTGATCCAAATAGTATGGCTGCTTTTTTTCAGCATTTAAGTGAGATAGAACAGCTTGGTTTACAGCCGCTGGCTTTGTTAAGCGATCACCCAATAACAGCTCAACGGGTGGCAGACGCCGAAAATAGAGCAGCACAATTTCCAGCATATCGGCATAAAAGCAGCGAAGAATATTTTTTGATTAAAGAGCGTATACGGGTTCAAACCACCCCTGATGTACATGTGATTTTGACTCACTACCTATCAGCAATGATACATATGAATGCTCAGAATAAGCTGATTTTGCAATATGGTTTGGGATTGGCTTTGCAGGCAAATGCCAATTATGCAAAAGCTCAGGAAGTGTTTGACACGTTGATCAAAGCTTCTCCCGATCAGTTACTTTTTCAGCTCGGCTTGGCAGGTGTTTTACTTGACGAAAATCATACGCGGAATGCATTGGCAATTTTAGAGCCAGCTTATGAAATTTATCCTGATAGTTATCCATTGATGATACAGTATTCATACACGCTTCTGAAAGCTGGCCAGGCGAAAAAAGCGCAATCCATTATAGAGAAATATCATTTGGATTTCCCGGAGCCTCCTGTTCCCTATGCCTTGTTAGCGGCCATTCAGGCGAAGGCGGGTGAGCTCGCGCTGGCATATCAGACTCGTGCTACCTATTTTATGAGCATTGGTGCTCCTCAAGCAGCATTGGCTCAGCTAAGTATGGCAATGAAATTACCGCATAATGATGCGGACACCAAAGCACGGATTAGAGCACAGGGCTTGGAAATTCAAGCAGAGATGAAGCAGTAAGGTAAACAAGTTGAACAGCGAGCAGTAGGAAAAAAATTGATTATAACCCGTTATTTATTCAAAGAAGTTTTAAGCACCATGATTGTTGTGCTTGGCATTTTGCTATTGATTTTTCTGAGTAATGAATTTGTTCGCTATCTAACGGTTGCTGCTGCGGGCAAAATCAGTGGCATGACCGTGCTCAAAATCATGGCAATGCAAGTTCCTTATTTAGCGGGATTGTTGCTTCCAGCATCACTTTTTATGGGTTTTTTGCTGGCTTATGGTCGAATGTATGCCGAAAGTGAAATGACCGTTTTGATTGCCTGTGGAATGAGCCTGGGGGCATTATTGCGTATTAGTTTTGGGATGGCCAGTATTATTTTGGTGATTGATATCATTCTGACGTTTTATGTCAGTCCATTTCTCCTGAATTATAAAAATCATCTCCAAGCGGTAGCAGGCCCTGCTACTTTGGTAGAAACCTTGCAACCAGGCCGCTTTACAACCTCCCCGGATGGAAATATTGTTTACTATATTCAAACTGTCTCCCGTGATCATCGCTTCATGTATAACATTTTTATGGCACAGCGTGATAAGGGATCAGTTCAAGCAAAAGCGCCAGGAGGGGATAGTTGGAATGTCACCTCTGCAACCAGTGGATATACTCAGCTCAATAATGGCAATAATGAGCAATGGCTTGTTGCAGAAAAAGGTTATCGTTATTTTGGCGAGCCTGGGGAGCTGCAGTTTAAAACCATTGAATTTGCTGAATTTCATGCGCGTATGGGAACGGTTGTTAATCCTCAAAAACATGCTTATGAGGGTATGCCAACTTCAGAGCTGTGGCAACACCGAAATGACTCACCCAAGGCTCAGGCAGAATGGCAATGGCGGATTTCTTTACCCTTGTCGATACCGATTTTAACACTGTTGGCGATTCCATTAAGTTATGTTAGGCCGCGAGAGGGGCGTTACGCCAAACTGTTGCCAGCGATCTTGGTCTATGCGGCTTATGCAAATATGATGTTTGTTGCTCGGAACTGGGTATCAGAGCAAAAGGTCTCTGCTGATGTAGGAATGTGGTGGTTACATATTACTTTATTGTGTGTGGCACTGGGGTTGTGGTGTAATAGGCAGTGGTTGAAGCGATATATATTTGCCTTTTGTAGATTGCAATAGAGAAAAAACATGAAAATATTAGATCGCTATATTTGTAAAACTATTTTAAGCACAACATTAATTGTGCTTTTGGCTCTGATCAGTATGGATTTTTTTATTCAATTAATGAATGAAATTGATGATATTGGCCGCGGTAATTATGGCATGGTTCAAGCTCTTTGTTTTGTTCTGCTCGAGTTACCCCGGGATGTTTATCAATTATTTCCGATGGCGGGTTTAATAGGTTGCCTGATGGGGCTGGGTTTGTTGGCATCCAGCAGCGAACTGGTCGTGATGCGGGCAGCGGGGGTGTCACTATGGGAAATTACACGAGCCGTTTTCATGGCGATTTTAATCATGGTGTTCATTGTCACGATTTTAGGTGAGGGTGTTGGTTCAAAAACGATTGCTTATGGGGAGCGCTATAAAGCACTTGCTCGCAGTGGAGGACAGGCATTGGCGACAACCAATGGGCTTTGGCTGCGTGATGGACAGGATTTTGTTCGCGTTAAAACAGTGCAAGCGACCAATGAGCTGTTTGGCGTGACACGTTATAGCTTTAATGAACAACATCAAATGACACAAATCAGTTATGCGGCACATGCTAAGTATCAGCATGGTGTATGGAATTTAGAAAATGTTCAGGAGAGTCATATTGACGACAGCACGGGGGTGGTGACTGCAACAACGGTGCCAGCAAGTGTTTGGCGTATGCAATTAAATCCATCGGTATTAAAAATTGCTCAAATCGAGCCCAGTGAAATGAGTTTGGCTAAATTGCGTCAATGGATTAAATATCGAAAACTTAATGGACTGCGATACAACAATTATTTACTGACTTTCTGGCAACGTATTTTTCAACCAATTGCAACCTGTGTGATGATGTTATTAGCGATCCCTTTTATTTTTGGTCCATTACGATCTGCCACAATGGGTTTGCGCCTGGTTTCTGGGGTGATTGTTGGTTTTAGTTTTTATATATTGAATCAATTATTTGGCCCCATCAGTCTGGTTTATCAGTTGCCTCCTATCTTGGCGGCGATTATCCCTATTTTGTTGTTTGCAGGGATTGGAATCTTGTTTATTCGTCGGATGGGGTGATGTACCCTGAGGTATCGACACATAATTTGTAGCTGTCACGTAATGTGGAAATGATAGTAAATATGGAAAAACGCTCGTCATTGCGAGGAGTTTACGACGAA
>JABEVJ010000169.1 GCA_013043985.1 Legionellales bacterium
ACTTCAGCTTCTGATAAGCCCGCTACATATTTCATCCCTTGTCCTTATATGAAAATAAAAACAAAATTATACAGGATAATTTACGCATTGGTACTTATCTTACGGTAAAGGCTATAGCCGCCCCAATCTTTTTCGAATGATTAAATTTGCCAAGCAATTTCCCAATCGTGACATTGTCTCAACACTGTCGAGACAATTGTCTTGGTCACATTTTGTCCTGATTAGTGCTATAGACGAGGATTTAAAGCGTGAGTTCTATGCTGAAATGTGTCGAGTTCAGCGTTGGAGTGTGAGAGCACTTAAACAGCAACTGGATAGCTTATTATACGAGCGCACTGCACTTAGCAAAAAGCCAGAGGCTATAATCAAATCACAATTAGATAAGTTGAAAAATACGGACGAAATGACGCCTGAATTAACATTTAAAGAGCCCTATTTTATCAATTTCATCGGTGCTAATGACTACCAATCAGAAGAAGATTTGGAAAACCTCATACTCAATAATATCACGGATTTTCTTCAAGAATTGGGCAGCGATTTTTGCTTTGTTGCCAGACAGAAGCGTATGAGTACAGGAAAAAAAGATCGCTATTTAGATTTGTTATTTTTTAATCGCCGCCTTCGTAGATTAATAGCTCTTGATTTAAAATTGAATGATTTTGATCCTGCCTATAAAGGTCAAATGGAATGGTATCTCAATTGGCTTGATAAAAATGAACGATTTGATTATGAAGAAAAACCCATGGGCATTATTCTTTGTGCTGGGAAAGATCATGATGATATTGAATACTTGGAAATGGATAAAACCGGGATTCATGTCGCTCAATATTTAACCGCATTACCGCCAAAAGAAATTTTAGAAAAAAAACTGAAACTTGCTATTCAATTAGCCAGAGAGAATCAGTTAAAAAAGCAGCTAGAAAAGACTCTCTAGGATGGATAGCTCATTATCATTCGACAACATCAACGATTTCTGGAATCCGATACCTGGCTCATTTGATGGACTAAATAATAAAAAAGGAATGGCGCATTTTGTCTATCTTATTCTTTTGCATTATTTTTATCACTATCGCCAGTTTCCTGATTATGAGAATATTCCTAAAGAAATGATCTTATATGGAATAAAGCATATCAGTACTGTTTCTATGAGCATTGATGATGTTTCGCAAGCATTTCAAAATGAACGCCAATTATACCGTTATAAAGAGGAAATACGGGAGCACTTTGGCTATCGTGTTTTTGAACAAACAGATATCGATATCTTAAAAAGGAATTTTTCTGTTTTATTTTCAGGAAATATCAACAAAGAAACTCTGAAAGAGTCTCTGGCAAGAGAAATTGATAAATGCAAATTTGATCGCCCTGACAATGCAGAAATTGAAACTATTTTTAATCAAATTCAATCAGATGAAGAGCAATTATTATTTCATCGTATAAACTCACTGTTAGCTGAAACAGATAAAGAATATATAGATTCCTATATTCTATCAAGTAATGATTGTGATGGTGTCTGTCAATTTCTGCGGCAAGACTCCAGCTCCTCGACGCGTGAAAATGTTAAACAAGAAATCAAACGATTAGAAATATTAGCCCGCCTACCCATTGAACAACTTTTATTCGTTTATGATGTCAATATAAAACAACGCAATATTTATAGACGTCGATTTTTAACGGATACGCCCAAAAGGTCGAAACGGCGAACAAATGATACACGATATGCACTGGCTATGATTTTTATATGTCAACGCTATCAGGAGGCAATAGATAATTTAGTCGATCATCTTTTATACTTTATCCATCAAATGAAAAAAGCAGCTGATGCTAAAGGTAAAAAGCTTCATGCTGAACTTGGAAAGCAGATGGGTGATCTTGACTTGCTTTATCAATTAGCTGAAATTAATCGAGATCACCCGCAAGATATTATTGAACAAGCCGTTTACCCAGAGATACCGCAAGAAACTATTGATCAACTGATAAAAACAAGGGAGTTATCCAAAAGTGTTAAAAAATTGGTGCAGGAATCTGTTATCAAAAAATATTCAATCAGTTTTCGAAGCAGCATATTTAATATACTTACTTGTATTGATTTAAAATCAAATAATATGGAGTTTATGAAGGCAATAAATTTAATTCAACGATATCAGCATAGCAAAGTGAAATATTATCCCATCGAAGAAATTATTCCCGCAAATGACATAATGAGCAAACAACAACAGCAATATATTTTTGAGAAAGATGAATCTGGAACGGTAAGAGTCATCAAAAAAGATTATGAGTGTGCAATATTTAAGCTTTTACGTCGTAAACTGCGTCATAAAGAGGTTTGGGTAAGTGGAGCCTAAGTACTTACGCAAAAGTTATCTTGTATTTCATGCCCACTTCGCATAAAACTCGCTCAATTTCAGTTTTTAAGCTGTTAAAACAGCTATATAGTGGGCTGAGAAATTCAGACCACGAACAGGGGTAAGTTAAGATATAATTCTCGTCAGATAAGCAGGAGGCGAGATGAGCGAAAAGAGAGCAA
>JABEVJ010000170.1 GCA_013043985.1 Legionellales bacterium
ACTTCAGCTTCTGATAAGCCCGCTACATATTTCATCCCTTGTCCTTATATGAAAATAAAAACAAAATTATACAGGATAATTTACGCATTGGTACTTAGTTGACGCAATCGCCCAATAATTCTTGCGTTTCAACGTCAATATGATCCTCTTCTTTTTCTTTCACGAGTTGTATTAACCATTTTTTACAAAATTCGCGATTGGTCGACACATCCGGTAATTGAAAGGGGTTAAATCGGACAGATTTATCATCTGGCGAGAGCACCGCGTAATAACCACCACAGGCGCGAATATAAAAATCAAAACCCCGTTTTACATCGAAAATAAAGGTAAACCCGTTATAGCGGGAAGCTTGCGCATCGAGCCACGTCATTAATGCCGTTTTTCCCGAGCCAGTAATCCCTAATACCATCGCGTGACCTGCGGTCAAACTTTTATTAGCTGAGGGTAAGTGATAATTGAAAAAATAAGGTGTCTTCGCTGCGGTCTCTAAGAGTGTCACTGCACTGCCTAAATGGTTGCCATCACGATAGCCCAATCGGTAATTATGAAACGGGCAAAAATCAGTAAAGTTGTCGCCCGAGATCAGCACACTGCGGGCAATGTATTTTAAGTTTGTTGGAATTTGAGCGAAAAAAGCGGCTTCCTGCCCTACATCTTCGCGTATTGCCGTTATTCCCTCATCTTTATACTGACCTATAGCGTTATTAACGGCTTTATCCAGCTCTTGGATGGTATCTGCGAAAATCATCAGGCTATGATGATGATACCCGAGTACATCCTGACGCGAGGCGATAGCATCCAAAAGTTCTGCTAGTTGCTCAATTTGTGATTTCCCTGCATCATCCACGCTTTCAAGCTGTTTTGTTTGCTTCTCAACCAGTTTGAGTGATACATCACGTGCTTCAACTGAAAAAGTATGAGTCGCGATAAACTCGGCTTCAAGATTCAATAGGCAATCAAAAATTAACGAGGATGTATCATGCGGATAATCTTTAATAGAAAGCATCGCTGCAAATCGGCTGTCTGCTCCCTGAAATTGGATCGCTTTGCCAAAAAATAAACGATACCGAAACAAATATTGCCCGATATTGCCCGTTGGATATTTTGAAAATGCTTTTTTCATCGTGGCGATAGATTCGCTAATCGGTAACGTTGCTTTCGGAAAACGAAAAGGCGCAGATTTCCCGCCATTTATTGCAAGTCCTAAAAATTCCAGTAGTTCACTGTAGCCCACCTCCTCATCACGTGAGCCTAATAGAACAGGCTTAAATTTAGCGAGTGAGGAAAGCATTTGCGCCCGCACTTTTTCAAGTGATTCCATTTGATGCGCGCGAATCATGGCACGTGCCTGTTTAACCGTTTTTTCACTTAAACGCTTTACTTTATTGATAAGCCAGCCGGATTTTCCAGAGGTCACACCTTTGTAAATCAGCGTTAAATAAAGTGTATTTTTGTAAAGATGAGTGTGAGCAAATTTTTCTTCGTAGCGTGTATTGAGACGGCGGGTAAATTCATTTGGAAATGTACCGCCTAGAATTGGATTGACCGCCTCGCGATGGATCGTAACATGGAGTGATATCGAGTCAGATAAACCGCGAATAGTATTTTTCCATTCACGCCGAAACTGATTCATTAGTTCGTTAGTTTCCGTATCAAACGGCACACCATCTAGGCGAATTGTTGAGCCTATCATGCCGTTGGATGCTTCAAATACTGCCCGGTTATTAAGATGCGTAATGGGATAGACATCGGATAACCGCAAATCACCAAGGATGTTTTTAAGCTGTTTAATAAGGCGCATAACTTTTTACCTTTCCCCAGATTGCCATATTTTGACCCACTTTAAACATTGTCCATTTCATCCAGTAAAGTTTTAATATTTGAGGGTTTTCCCTGCCAATTGCCCACATCACGAGATAAAGTGATGTAAACAGGGTAACGGCCAAGACAGGCCGTTTTAAAACCATCCAACATAAAAGCGATAATATGAAAATAAAACCAAAAATATTGACCTCTAAACCAAAAATCATTGCGGGGCGAGACAGTCCTAAAAAAACAGGATGAATATCAATATCGCTCATGTCGTTTTATCCTACACCGAGAACCGTTTGTGCAATATACGTAGCGCTGTAAACAACCCCAACTCCGAGTATTACTGAAAGCGCTACCTCCTTTTCAATTTTGCCGAGTTTAAGCCAAAGGAAACCTACCCCAATAATTGCCAACGTACACAGAGTAGTACCAATATCACCCGTGATTAAATCCATTACATTTTTTAATCCCTGCGAAATATCGTTCCCGCCACCGCCGAAGGCGAAGGCAGGAAAGGGCAGAAGGCTCGAAACCAGACCCGTACTCAGCGATTTAAACTTTTTAAGCGTGTACATACTGGCTCCTTGATAATTTATATTGATGGGGTAAACGCACTCGTTCGATCTTTTCTTCACAAATGATTTCAACCGTAGCGGAAGCCTCTATACCTATGTCAATGGCTATATTAGCCGTGCTGGATAGCGCAGTAATCGTAATAGGCTCACGCCCTTCTTCTTTTATAATGATTTTTTGCCCTATTTTTCGTTTGATGATTAACATGATTACTCCATCTTGCACGTTCAAAAAAATATCTCAACATTCGCCTTCCTCAATTTATTGGCCTTCAGGCTTTTATATAATCCATCTCGCAAGGCGTGATTGTTTTTTAATCAAAACCAAGTTCCTTGATAGCTACATCAACATTCAGCAAGCAAACAAATCGAATTTTATATACTTCAAATATACAAATCAAGTTTTTTGTATCAAAAAAGTATATTTTTCTTTGAGTTGTGTATTTTTTATGATCACAAAAATTCTTTTTCTAAAAATGAGTTTTTTCGAATTCTGTTCTTGTATCATTTACCTATGTATATTTAAATGATATTATTTCCGTTCAAAACAATTAGGGTATTAGACAAAAATTGATATCGCGAGATGAATTAGACACGCCAATAGCACGTGGGAATAGAATAAAAAGCGCACGGATGTTGTGCGGTTTAAATCGAAAAAGCTTTTCAGAACGCTCACATATTTCCCTGCCTACTCTCCGCTCATGGGAAGAACCAGACAACAATAGAGGTGGTTTGACCAAAAAAGGTGCAGAACGACTAATAAACGCATTTTACCTTTGTGGCGTCATATGTAAAATTGATTGGTTATTATTCGGGAAAGGAATTGCTCCACAAACAGTTAACAAAAGTACAGGCTCTTTTTTTAGCATCCAAGATGAAGAACAGGCTTGGAGTGAAGAGGAGACTATTTTAAAAGATATAATTTCATTCAAAGCAAATAATAAAAACGCTGTTGTTGCAACAATAGACGATAAAGACATGCTTCCTCTTTTTTCTCTTGGTGATTTTGTTGGTGGTGTGAAAATTTTTTTTCCACATATTAAACATTTGATAGGTTTAAATTGTATTATTCAAACAAACACAAAACTAATGGTGCGGACTATTGAAGCAATCGATGATAAAAACATAGCCACACTCACCCCTTATAATCGTAAAGGCGAAGCGTTAAAAGATGTCGATATAATTTTTGCTGCAGAAATAGTTTGGCATAGACGCAGAGCATCTTATGTAGTTACACAAGAAGAGGTCGAAGTATGTCCGATATAGTTTTCTCATCGACCCTTTCATATAACGAGAAAGAAGCAGAAATTTTTTTTAATTCCCTAAAATTATTTATGAATAATTTTGGATGCTATTATATGGGGTTCTATGCACAGCGCCCGCCAATGTATACATAGCGTAAATTTAGAACAATCAAAGGGGTTAGGAATATTTTTGCTTTAGTCTTGTTTGTAG